>CADBPJ010000221.1 GCA_902796445.1 uncultured Ruminococcus sp.
AGCGGACAAACCACGTATGCCTGCATACCGTTTCTGACGTTTTCTTCTATGAAATTATAAACGCGGCTACGTGTCTTACTGTTTACCGCATAAGTTTTTACAGGCTTTCTGCCCGGGGGCAGTTCGTCAATTACCGATATATCAAGATCTCCATACAAAATCAAGGCAAGTGTTCTTGGGATAGGTGTCGCCGACATAATAAGCATATGCGGATTTTCGCCCTTTGCCATAAGCTTGGCACGCTGTTCGACCCCAAACCGATGCTGTTCGTCCGCCACAACAAATCCGAGTGATTTAAACTCCACACTCTCCTGTATCAACGCATGAGTGCCGATTACCACCTGGACCTCGCCCGATGCAATGCGTGATAAGGCTTCACGCTTTTCTTTCGCCCTCATACTGCCTGTTAAAAATGCAGTAGTAATCCCAAACGGGTTAAATAACCCGTTTAAGTATTCTGCATGCTGTTGTGCCAATATTTCCGTTGGTGCCATCAATGCCGCCTGGTACCCGTTCTTTACCGCCATAAAGATTGAAGCCGCCGCCACTGCGGTTTTACCCGATCCCACGTCGCCCTGGACGAGTCTGTTCATCTGCTTACCTGATTTACAGTCCTTGCATATCTCGTTTATCGTACGCTTTTGTGCGTTTGTAAGCTCAAACGGCAACGTATCTGTAAGCTCACGTATACATTTTACATCATCAAAAATTCTGCCGTCATTATATGAATTGTTTTCACGTCTTTGCCGTAGTGCAAGCTGTAAAATAAGTAATTCCTCAAATACAAATCTGCGACGTGAAATATTATAATTTTCAAAATCTGCGGGGAAATGAATGTTTTGCATTGCAAAATTGAGCTCTGCAAGCTTATATTCTTCACGCAAAGCTCTGGGTAAATATTCTTCAAGTTCACCCGCTTCATTTAGTGCAGTTTCCATTGTTGACTGCACAACCTTTTGTGACAAATTGGCAGTTAGTGGATAAATCGGCACAATTTTGCCCGTAAACCGTTCACTGCCCTGTTTTTCATAAACAGGCGCAGTTATCTGCGTTCGTCCCTGTTTATTTTTCGTTACTGTACCGAAGAATATGTATTTTTCGCCTGCTTTGAGGTTGTTTTTTACGTATTTGTTGTTGTACCAAACCATATTCATCATACCCGAATCATCAAAGACAAGCAGGGACGTGATTAGCATATTACGCCGTACATATCTGTCCTGTGGATCGGAATATGCAGTTGCACGAATACATACAGTTTCGCCCTCAACGCATTTTGATATGGGCTTTATGATGCTTCTGTCCTCATAAGAGCGCGGAAAAAAATACAACAGGTCCCCCACCGTTTTAATGCCTTTTTTATTAAACAGCTCCGCACGCTTTTCGCCTACGCCCTTAAGGTATTGTATCGGTTTATCAAGTCCCATTGTATTATCACCGTCCGTTATTGTCTGACATCGTTAATATGAACAATTACATCATTGATTTTTATGCCTGTGCAAAGAAATGCATCTTTCACCTGGTCTTGTACCACATATGTCAATTCTTTTGCGTCTGCACCATACTTGCAGGCTATGTACACATCAAGCTCAATTCCATCCTTTGTTTTAAGCACACGTACACCCGATGCATTACCTGATACCTTCCGAATGGCCTCGCCTGTCCTTGATTTTTCGCTCATACCCGCAAAACCTTCGCATTTATTTGCCGCATATATAACAATCTCTGCAACAGCTTTGTCACTTACAGTTATAGTTCCCATTTCTTCTACCTCTTATTTCAATTTTCTGCATCGGGGAGTTTTAATGAACGCATTACCTGTTTGCGTTTCTCCGCCGCATACTGTGTATAATACCTGTGTGTTACCTCTATATTTTTATGTCCCATAAGCTCGGCTACCATTTTGATATCTATGCCGTCAGCAATCAGGTTGCAGGCAAAGGTACGACGTAACGCATGAGGATGCATTTTTTCAGGATCGCATATCCCTGCCGCACGGCAATAATTTTTCAGATTTTTCTCTACTGTCTGCGGCAAAATCCGTTTCCCGTTACGGCTTATAAATAACGGGTCCGTATCCTTTGTTTCCTCATCACCAAGTCGTTCTTCTACGTATTTGAGCATTTCATTCTCAACCTGGATGGGCATAAATATTTCCTGTCTGTCACCGCCCTTACGTGTAACGATAAAAGACGAGCTTTCAAAATCGACATCCGTTATGTTCAAATTTACAAGCTCCGAAACACGGCAACCCGTACCGAGATATGCAGTAAATAACGCAATATCACGTTGTTTTCTGTTCAGATACGATGCACGGCTGCGCCCCTCAAAATAGTTCTCGCCGTTATAAATAACATCAATAAGGCTCATTACATCATTCGTGCTTAGAGGACGTTTCATCTTCTGATGCAGTTTTTTAAAATCTAACTTATCGGTTACATTATGGTCAATATAATCATTTTTATACAGGTACAAAAACAGACCTCTCACACCTGACAGCTTACGGTTTATACCGTATTCGTTGTTGGTACGCACACGCTTTATCACCCTGCCTGACGGGCTTATATATTCGCTTTCATATTCTTTCAGATACGCTTTAAATCCGTTCAGGTCACGAAGCGTAACCTCATTTAGCATATCTGTGGTAATATCCTCAGGATTTATGTTTTTAAACTTAAATTTTATCAGATATTCAAAAAACGTCTTGATATCTAAGCTGTAGCCGATTTGAGTGTTTATGCTCTCTCCGTCATATGCGACCTCGATATAGTCAAACACATAATCGGGCAACTTTGTGAGGATTTTAGTCAAATCAATATACTTGCTCATTTTTATAACCATTTAATCCTTTCGCAAAAGTTCAGGTTGTGTGTACGTGCAAGATGTGCGATTTTATTCAAACTTTTCTCATTTCCTTTGCACGTTTGATAAGGTAAGCACGTGTATTCAGCTCTGGCTTGATTATAACCTCGTCAAGGAGTGCCTTCAAGGCATCGCCAATATCTCTGCCTTGTTTGTAGCCTATACCCATTAAATCCTTGCCGTTTACAACAAGGTCTGAAATCCTGTACGGCTGTTTTAAGGCAAGTACATTACGGTAAATATCAAGTCCGCTGTTTATGCGTTTGAGCTTTTCAGGCAGATGCTTGGGATTCTTAGCCATATTATCCGCACGTTGCAGGATTAAGAGTTTTTCAAAAAGTTCCGCACCCGTCTTTGCCATCATACGTTTTACTGCGGTATATGTTGCTTCAACTCTGTAGTCATGATGCTCCACAAGCATTGCAATATCTTTTATTGATGCAGAATCCATATGCAAGCGGTAAAGTGCATCTACCGCTATTCTGCGGCTTTCACGATGGTGTCCGTAAAAATGGATAATGCCTGCACTGTCCACAGATGAACAACAAGGCTTGCCTGTATCGTGAAGCAATGCCGCCCAACGAAGAATTAAATCTCTCGGCGTGTTTGATACCGTATGCATTATATGCTCGCCCACATCATAAATATGATATTTATTACGCTGTGGCTCGCCAAAGCATCGTTCCACCTCAGGCAGTATGAATTTTAAAAGTCCAAGCTCGTGCAAATCACGTATTGCATCAGGATTATCTGATAACAAAATTTTATTCAGCTCCTCAAGCACTCGTTCTTTGCTGACTTTTTTTATAAGCACCGCACATTTTTTTATAGCCTGTGCTGTTATATCCTCAAGGACGAACCCAAGCTGTGCCTTGAACCGTACGGCTCTTAACATCCGCAGTGCATCTTCTTTAAAACGCATCTCCGCATTGCCAACGCAACGTATAATCCCCTGACGAATGTCACGTTTACCGCAAAAATAGTCAATAACTCCCGTTTTAGGATTATACATCATAGCATTAATGGTAAAATCACGACGCAGACAGTCTGTGCGTGTATCATTTACATATATCACATCTTCGGGGTGACGGCTGTCGCTGTACTCTCCGTCACGGCGGAATGTGGTTATTTCATAACCTGTCTTGTTTTCAATAACCGTAACAGTTCCATGAGCAATACCCGTATCAATAGTTTTTTTAAACAGTGCTTTTATTTCTTCAGGACGTGCATTAGTGGCAATATCATAATCGTGGGGTACATTTCCCATAAGAAGGTCGCGGACCGCCCCCCCTGCGATATATGCAGTATACCCCGCACTTTCAAGTCGGGCAAGTATACGCTTTGCTCCCTCTGAAATATTCAGCTCCACTATGAACACCCCCTTTTAGTTACAACTATACATAATTATTCTACCACAAAATACATTTACAGTCAACAAAAAAATCCGCAACGGGAAATACCCGCAGCGGATTTTCTTAGTTATCTCCGTTAGCATCATGATTTCGCTTTTTCTGATCATCTACTATATTGCGAATTTCGCCGTACAACGTTTCGCCTGTTACCTCAGGCAAATTATACTCCTGCTTGAATCGTTCAAGCTGCTCCTCGCCTACATAGTACTTTAACTGTGTTTTATCAAGAGCATCGCCAAACGTTGTATCCTCTGTTATGGAATCATCCCAACCCATATCGGCTTTCAGCTCATCAAAGCTTTCGACTCCCGGAGTTTTTTTCACAAAAACTTTTACGGGCATATTATAAAACATTGCAGTTTCAGAGGTGCTTTTGGGCATATCCTTCGGCAAGCCGTATTCTTCAAGGAATTTTTCGTACTTGAAATGTTTTTCCTTTGCAATATCCCCTGCAGTTCTACCTGTTATATCAATATAACCTTTTTCATATGGATTAACAAATCCTGCCATACGCAAAGCTGTCATTGCAACAATACCCAAAACCACCGCAGCGACTACAGCAATAGGCGCAATTATCCACAAGCTATGTTTGGTGTTTTTATTAGAAGTCTCGGATAATTCATCTTTAATCAATGTGTTTTCATCCATTACGATAGCCTCTCTATCACTCTGAATCGCTCTCTTCTGCCAATATTTCAGAAATAACCTCAGCATCCTTTTCAGAGTCGCCTGTTAGTCTGCCTTCGTCCTGTGCCTTCTTCATTGCTCTTTGCAAAGCGGCCTCGTCCTCATCTTCTGAATACTGAACATCTTCCTGCTCTTCTTCCTGTTTCTTGGCCTCTTCCTGTTTCTTTTCTTCTTCCTGTTTCTTGGCTTCTTCACTTTGCTCGCGTTGGCTCTTTATATACTCGTCTATCGTCTTACGAACATCCTTATACTTTGTTTGGATAGTAACATCATCACCAAGGCCATACGTTTCTTTAATTTTTGTCAGTTGCTCTGATTTCTCCTCATCAGTAAGCTTGGACAGACCAAACATATTTTCAAGAGTCATTTCGTCTGTGACATCGCCAAAGGTACTGTCCTCTGTAATGTTATCACCAAGACCGTACGCTTCTCTGAACTCTTCTATCGTCATTCCATACTGCTTTATCAAAATCCTAACAGGGATATAGCTCTGTGCCGCATTTGAGTTTGTTGATGCAGGCATATCCTTTGGCAAGCCAAACAGCTCTTTATATTCATCGCATGTATATCCTGCTTTATCAGCAATTTCACCTATCATCTCGCCCGTAGTATCAATGTAGTCTTTTTCGTAGGGATTATTCTTTACTACCTTTATTTTTAGTGCATCTTTATAGGTTTCCCTCATAGCATCAATATCTTTTTTAGCAAACGGGTTTACAATTATAAGTACAATAACCGCGATGACTGCAACTGCCGCAACGGCGATTGCAACGACCTTAGACATAGGATTTTTGGACGGAATATCCGCTGTTACCTTAACAGCTTCTCCATCTATAATCTCAACAGTTTCATCTATTGTTTCCTCATCAGGCTCTGCAACAGTTTCTTCTGCTGTTTCTTCTGTTACATCCTCTGCTATAACCTCAACGGCTTCCTCTGTAACCTCTTCTGTAACCTCTTCTGATGTTTCAAGCTCTTCTTCGTTGTTTAGCTTTTCGTTATCCATTCCCAAGTCCTCCTGATTTTTATTTATTCAGCATCAGCTGTCTGTTCGTCATTATTTTCTTCCGTATCGACACCCTCTGTTGTTTCTGACTCACCCTCAAGTTTCTCCTTCTCAGCCTGTGCCTTTGCAGACAAATACTGAGCAAATTCGGTCTTCAAGGTTACATCCTTAGTGTCAGCCGAAATGTCTTTTGCATTCTCGCTTGTAAGCTTAAATGTCTCTAAGTCCTCATCAGTATATGTAAGACCCAAATACTTACAATAGTTTTCAAGAGTCATTTTCTCAGCAAGCTCTGATGCATTAGCCTTTGCGCCGACATCATCAGTAGTAAGGCCATACTGTGCCAAAAACTCATCAGCCTTATAGCCTGATAAATTCGCCATATCCTCAACGGTTGCTGTTCCGTCCTGCACTTTTGCCATAAGTTTTTCAGCCTTACGCTGGTCGATGCCTGTTTTAATAGTCGGAGTTATGGCAACAGCGCCCAAAACTACAACGGCTACAACCGCCAAAACCATTATGATTACACTTATGTCTGCTTTCTTTTTCATTTTAATACATCCTTTCATTATAAAGGCCACTGTTCTTTCAAACAGCAGCCGCCTCTTTCCGCTTCTGCGTGTCAACTATTATATAATACCACTAATAGCGAAAAAAATCAATACTCAATTATTAAATAACTGTAAATTATTTGTTGCCCATACGTTCAATAAGATTTTGAATTTTTGTGACAGGGTTCAGTAGGTGAGATATAGTCTCATCATGGTTAAGCGTATCAATCAAAAGTGATACATACTTTGACATATCAACCTCATAATGCCATTCTCTTTCTGCAAGACCGGGGTTTCTGTAAATAAGATTTGTTGTGAAAATCTTGTCTATGATACCATCTTCATATGCCTTGTCAAAGACCTCAAGCCCTTTAACAAAAAGACCAAAAGACGAGAATACAAATATTCTCTTTGCGCCCTTTGCTTTAAGCTTTGTTGCAACATCTATTATAGACTCACCCGAAGCTATCATATCGTCAATTATGATTACGTCCTTACCCTCAACGTCACGGCCAAGATACTCATGTGCCACGATCGGGTTTTTACCGTCTACTATGCGTGAGTAGTCACGGCGCTTATAGAACATTCCCAAATCAAGCTGCAATACGGAGCTGTAGTACATACATCTTCCCATACCGCCCTCATCAGGTGAAATAACAACGGTATCAAACTTATTGAACTTCACATCAGGCACAGCATTTGAGATAGCCTTAATCATCTGATATGTGGGCTGAACATCATCAAAGCCCGATAGCGGAATTGCATTTGCAATTCTGGGGTCATGTGCATCGAATGTGATAACGTTCTTAACGCCCATAGTTGAAAGCTCCTGAAGCATCAGTGCCGCATCAAGCGATTCACGACCGCTTCTTCTGTGCTGTCTGCCCTCATAAAGCATAGGCATAACAACCGTTACACGGCGTGCCTTACCGCCCATTGCGGCGATAATTCGCTTCAAATCCTGATAATGGTCATCAGGGCTCATATGGTTTTTAATACCATACATTTCATAGGTTACACCATAGTTAAAGCAGTCACATATAATATATACGTCATGACCTCTTACAGTTTCATCAATTACACCTTTGCCCTCTCCTGTACCAAATCTCGGACAGGTAACGTGAGTTACGTATGTTTCAACATCTTCTACGTCCTTACGCATCTGACGCAGGTACCAGTCAATCTTTGCCGTAAACTCTTCACAGCCTTTCATACTGATTATGCTAAGCTTGCCGACTGTAGGCGATGCATCTGTTGTTGTCTCCTGAAAATTATTCATGGTCATGGTATTTCTCCTTATCAGTACATTGTGTATTTACACTATCGTATTCATTATATCATTATTTCGACATTTTTTCAATTATTTTATAATGTCAAAATTTACAATTTTTAATGTATCTTATTGGGCATTTTAATCATAATACATAAATCAAAAGAGATTGTAACGCAAAACGTTGCAATCTCCTAAAAATATCAGCCTTCCATATGCTTTCCCAAAAACCCTGCCGCACTCTGCGCAAGCTTATCTTCAATCTCCGACGGCTTTTTACCCTCTTTCATAACAAAGACAACGGAGCCTATCGTGTCGCCCTCTGATATAATGGGAACAACAATACCTGCATTGTACTTATCATCGCCATCGGCGATAGATACAACCTTGCCCGATTCGTATGTTACGGTCACCTTATCGTTCATAATACTGTCAAGCTCGTTTGAAACACGTTTTTCCATAAGGTCCTTTTTCGGCAAACCCGACACTGCAATAACACTGTCACGATCAGTAATACAAGCCCCGTTTCCTGATGCTTTTGCAAGAGTTTCCACATAGTTTGCGGCAAAATCACCAAGCTCTCCTATAGGCGAATATTTTTTAAATATGACCTCGCCGTCCTTCTCGGTAAATATTTCCAAAGGGTCTCCCTCGCGTATTCTCATTGTACGGCGTATCTCCTTCGGTATAACGACACGACCGAGATCGTCAATCCTTCTAACAATTCCTGTTGCTTTCATAAAGCTAATCCTCCTCGTAAATACATAAACTTTCATTTATGGTTTTATTATGTGAAATGAGGATATATTTATACAGGTAATTATTTCAATAGATGCCCAAATCTACAATTCTGTGTATTTCCACAGAATTGTAGAAAATAAATCTGCTACATAAACATAACAAAATATATCGGCAAATATGTTATTTTATTTTTATGCATTATTTCCCGCTCGTTAGAGAGAACAAATGCTTTTTTAATATTATACGATTCATTTGACACAAAATTATTTAACGCACTATGAACTGTATAGTCTTTCCCCGATTTCACCTCAATAGGCACAACCGAAAGCGAATCATAATCATCAACAAGATAATCAACCTCACCCTTCGTTCGATTGTCATAATAGTAAAGCTTATGTCCGTGTGCTTTAAGTTCAGATGCAACAACAGCTTCGTATACTGTGCCCAAATTTATACTTTTTTCCGTATCAAGAACTGCCCTGATATTATGCTTATATAAAATATTTGTAAGAATACCCACATCATTCAAATAGAGCTTTAGGAGATTTTTTCCGCTTGATTCAATAAGAGGAAATACAGGTGTTGAAATAGCTTTTACATCAAGTGCAATCCCTGCATTGATTAAATAATCAAATTCATCTTCATAATCAGAATATCTTTTACCTTTTATCCCTTCAATATTCTGAATAACAACTCGTTTCTTTTTATTTTCAAGGTTAGACGGGATTTGGTCATATATTCTGCGTATTTTTAATTTTCTTTCGGTATCGTATTTTGAAGCATCAGCACCATAGTATTGGTGGATTTCACTCTGTATTGTCCGTACATTAACTATATTTTTATCCTTATTGTAGCTATTCACAGCATCAGGAAGTCCGCCCACAAGCAGATATTTTTTAAATAAATCCATCACCTTTTGATGAGTGTTCTCATCAAGACTTTCCTGTCTTTCATATTTACTTTTAAGTGTTGCTATAGCATAGGAATTAAATCCCTGACTTATTAAAAATTCTTCAAAATCGAGAGGATACATAGCTTTTCTTTCTATACTGCCAATCGGAATAGACGTAGTTTCATTCAAAGTTACACCAAGTAGTGAGCCGCTTGCAATGTAGTTGAACCTATTATCATCCTTTAAAAATTTAAGCATAGTAATTAAATGAGGATAAACTTGAATTTCATCAATGAAAATAAGAGTATTATCCTTTTCTTTCATCTTGTCACCTGCAAGCATACTGACTTGCAGATAAAAATCCTCAACCG
The DNA here is from genome assembly GCA_902796445.1 of uncultured Ruminococcus sp. Taxonomy (GTDB): domain Bacteria; phylum Bacillota; class Clostridia; order UBA1381; family UBA1381; genus Ornithomonoglobus. The sequence goes on from CADBPJ010000221.1 coordinate 9,790, forward strand.
TTCTGGCATTTGAAAACAGCTTAGAGCCTTCAAAATCTTCAACCATATTAATTTCAATATAGTTCTCAAACATCTTTTTACCCACATGGCGAATAATAAACGTCTTTCCAATCTGCCTCGCTCCATCAATTAAAAGGACCTTGTTTGACTCAGAATTAAAGTAATCTTCAATATAGTCTCCGATTTTTCTGTATAGCATAAGAAAACCCTCCGTCTTACACTTTTCAATATATTTTATGTGTAATTTTATACACTTTTCAATAATAATATAGCATATTTTTTTACACTTGTCAATATTTTAAGTGTGAAAAGAGCCATTTCTCTTTTACCTCAGCACTGCAACACGTTCACGGATGATTTTAATAAGCCGTTCCTTAAGGGTATCAGGCAAAAGGGAGTCCTCGCATGCTGTTATGAATTTACCCTCCTGCCGGGAACAGCCTGCATATTAAACATAGCAAGCGCAACATTGACCTTATCCATTCTCACTGTTTCCTTTCCCTGTTCCAATTCTCGGACAAATCGCAATCCAAGTCCCGATCGTATCGCAAATTCCTCTTGCGTAAGACCTGCTTTTTTTCTATTTTCCTTAATATATTCTGCAATCGGATTCATATCTTATTATCTCCTTTACCACTAATTACATACATTTTACACCCTATCGGGTATTATGTCAAGGTTTTTATATTAAATTATACCCTATAGGGTGTAAAGTGACATTTTAAGGCATAGATTATACCCGATAGGGTATATAGATTGTATCTTACACGCAAAAAAGAGACTGTTTAGTATGTAATCAATCTTTATAGAGGAGCATAAAAATAACGTAGCAGTCATTAAAACTACTACGCTATATATAGTCTAACTTCCGGGGCTCGCATAATTTTTGATTGGCTGTGCCTCTCCTGATTTCTATCCTTATTTTTGATTTGCCGATTATGACATCTTCGGGGTACGAGAACGGCGTAACATCTTTTAAAGCTTCTTTTGTTGAAATTGTTTTGTCGTTATCTTTCTTTAATGCTGTTAAATCTATTTTTTTATATGCGTCCATAACAAACTCCTTTCTCAATTTGCATATATCATGCTCCCTTACATATCTATTATACACCAAAGACAAAAAAAATGCAATAGTTTAATTGTATCTTACACGCAAAAAAGAGACTGCCGAGGCAGTCCCTTTATTATTTTGCTTTATTCTAAGCGTTTAACCTGGATTAGTCAGCTATGTAGTAGACTACGTCTGTTACGTCACCGTCGTTAACTCTTACGAATGCAACCATTGGCTCAGCATCGCCGTTAGTAGCATCTGTTAGAACTGCTGACCAATCAACATTGTCAAAGTCAGATGATGATATATAGTTACCCTTGAAGATATCTGATCTCTGAGTAACACCGCCAACTGATACGCTTATGCCATCGCCTGTAGCCTTGTCATAGCTATATGTGTAAACATTAGCACCTGCAAGTGAGAATGCCTCTGTTTCTCTAGCTATAGATGACTGACCAGCTGTAGCCTGACCTGTAAATACCTGTAGAACACTTGATGTTGCTGAGTAAACAGGAGCGACGTACAACTCTACCTTTGAGTTGTTAGCCATATCAAGTGTATAGCCTGTAATTGGGCTACCTACTGGTGCTATATATGTTGGGAATGCAGTGTCAGCAACCTTTGTGAACAAGTCACCTGCTGTCAAATCAGCGAACATAGCTGTTGCCATTGCACTATAGTCAGCATATGGCTTGTAGATAACCTTAAGCTTACCGGTCTCTACATAACCATCTGAACCTACTGTGTACATGATGATTGAACCTTCTGTAACAGCATTCATATCTCTAACAAGAACTTCGATATCCTCTTCGCCGTCACGAGCAACTGTCAATGCCTCAACGTTAACACCATCAACTGATGTCATTGAACCGCATGATGTAACAACTGCCAATGCGCTTGTAGCTCTTAGTGAGCTTGTGCCGTTTGTGATAACTGCAAAACCATATACACCTGTCTTAAGATTCTTATCAGCAACAAATCCTGTGTATGTGTTTTCATTCTCAAGACTTGAGTATGGATATACAGCAACATCGCCATCGCTATTTAGATAAGCATCAAGGTCAAGGATTGTTGTAGCTGTTTCGTCAATTGTGTAGCTACCAAGCTTTGATGTTGATGTCTTGAACATACCGCTTGAAACTGCATCAGGTGTTACATCAGCCTCAAATACAAGCTTGCCGCCTGAAATTCTGTACTCAACAAATCTCTGATTAAGTGTTCCTTGATCATCCTTAAGCTTAGCTATTGTGTAGTTACCAGCGAATGATGGTGTAAGAGCAACGCCTTCTACTGCATTCTCAATCTTCTGTGCGTCTGCTGTAGTCTTTGTCAAGTATGTCTGAACGTCACCGTTACCATCTATAAGAACTACTGTCGGTGTATCATCCTGAGCTGATTGATACATCTGAGCAACAATACCTATGTTCTTGCTTGCCTCGTCTACATCATAGTCATATACGTAACCCATAGCATCAAGATATAGTGTATATGCCTTGTTTAGAGCAATTGATGTGATGTCTGAAGCATTGTTGAACTTATACTTCTCGCCATCAACAAGCAAGTACTCCTTACCAGTTGTTGTTGACTTACCTGTAGCTGTACCTGAAACTGTCTTGTCTGATACCTGGATATCAACCCAAGTTGATGTAGCTACAGATGCATTTACTACGTCGTATGAAATAAGAACAATATCGTCTTCCTTAACGTCTTCAGCTGAGATTTCAACGCCGTCCTTTGTAATTGTTACGTTCTTAGCTGTATCTGTAGGATCCCACTCAATTGTGCCACCTATATCTGTACGGATTCTGATTGAATCATCTGCAACCTTAACGCTTGTTACCTGAGCAGCATCGCAGTATGTAACCAAAATACGATCATAATAACCATCTGTTGATGTTGAAGCTGTGTTTGTTTCGTCAACAAGAGTTACTGTACCTCTTAAGTTTGTGCTTGCAAGGTATGTAGTATCTGTCAAGTAGTTAATTGATGTTGGCTCACCATTTACATATACACGAGTATATGCTGTAGCAGCAGTCTGATCACTAATCTTGTAATCAGTTGTCTTTGATGTGCCATCCTTCTTAACACTGATAACACCAGGATTACGAGTATCTGTATTGTCGCTACCTGTAGCAAATGTAGTACCTGAAAGATCAGCTGCAGCAAACTCAACTGTCTCAGTTGAACCGTATGATGCGATTGATACCATTGTGTACTTACCTGAAGCCTTATCCTTCTGGATTATAGCCTCTGAATACTCGAACAACATGTTAGCAGCATTTGTATCGCCGATCTTAACTTTCTTACCAGCAGCATTAGCAGCTGTATAGTAAGTATCCTCAAAGTTTTCAGCAGCCTCAATGATGTATGTTACTTCACTGTTCTGCTTGTCAACTACTGACACACGACCCTTAACTGCATATGCATCATGCTGTGTTGTAAGAAGTGTCTGCCAGTTCTTACCTGTGCCGTCCATCTCTGTGTAGTTAGGATACCAGTTGCCCTGGAAGTCCTTATCGTAGCCGTCTATCTTACAGATAGGAGCCTCTAATGTGTTAGCTATAAGAACTGCACACTGTGCTCTTGTCAAAGCTGTGTCATTTGATACACCTGTTACACCTGCTATAATGTCAAGTGATGAACCGTATGCAAGGTAACCTGATGGCCAACCACCATTGTTCTCTGCATATGTTGTGTAACCGATTGCTGCAACAAGCATCTTAACTGCCTGTGCGTATGTAACCTGATCGTCAGGTCCGAATGAGTTTTCATCATAACCGTTGATGAAGCCCTTTGCTACACCTGTCTCAATGTAACCTGCGCCCCAGTGACCCTGAGCGTCAGCGAACTTTGTGTAGCTTGATGATGCAGCTGCGCTACCCTCGCCGATAGCTTCAACTACCATCTTTGTGAATTCTGCTCTTGTTACTGTGTTTTCCGGATTGAACTTACCGTTCTCGTCACCGTTTACTATGCCAAGTGCTGTAAGTGTGTTAACAGCGCCAGCATAATCAGCTGACTTATCAACGTCCGGGAAATCAACAGCGAATGCAGATGCTGATGTAGCAAGCATTGCAACAGCAGCAAGTGTTGAAATTACTTTTTTGAAACTTTTAAACATTGTCTCAAATCCTCCCTTTGTATTTTCTCGGGAACTTGCTTCTTCCACCGACGAGTGTTCCCGACTACTCACCGATATTTACCTCTCATGCAAGTGAGAAGTCCTCCGAAGACCTTGAACACTAACCTGCTTTGCTCGATAGCCTTCTTTTCATTACGGTAACAAATCTCGGAATAATGCTTCTACCCTATTATCCAAGTTTGCTATCACATATTATAGTATCAAACATCCCGTATGTCAATATATTTATTTCAAATTTCACAAACTTGAAATAAATTTGTAACAATTCGATAAATTCACATTATGTACAAGTTTTATTTACCGATATTTTGACTATACGTCATGCTTACAGGGAATAAGACGTCACTTTTTAAAAAAAGTTCCGCTTTTTTGAAAAAAAAAATTAAGTGAGTTTCAGTTTTTCGCATAATGTGAAAAAAATTGACGCCCGCATAAACGTGTTGTAAAACACGGCGGGCGAAAGCGAACTTATGCAGCGTAGCGAAAATTGCTTCCTTTATCATATAAAGGCAATTTGAGCGGAGTCCGCATTGCCCCCTACAACGCACGGCTGTTGCGGTATATTTGGCTCAAATGCTCTAAACCGCAAGGGAAATGCATTTTCGCCAAACACACCGCAACAGCCGTATGGGGGTTATTGACTTTCTTAACAGTCGCTTTATTTAAAAAGATCGCTATGAGTACCTGTTCGGTATAATGTTAGAATCAAAACGCTCTCGGTTATTTTATAAACCAATAGCCAGTCAGGTTCAACATGACATTCCCTATACCCACTGTAATCACCCTTTAAGGCATGGTCGAAACAAGATTCCGGCAATGTTTCACCATTCGCCAAAAGAGTAATGATTTTCTGCAACTTTTGTATATCACAATTCCTTTTAAGTGCCAGCTTAAAGTCTTTTTTGAATTGTGAGGTTTTCTGTATTTCGTATTTCATTTAATTCATCAAGTCCTCAAACAATGCTTCAACACTGGAATAACGTGGAGATGCCGGATCTTTTAACATTTTATCTCCTTCTTCAAATGCAGCTATTGTAGTCGCATTAGGAACATCCAAGCTGAGTTCAAAAGGCATACCGTTGTGGAGCAGTGATTGTCTGAAGAAAACATTTACGGCGGTGGTTAAGTCCATTCCCAATGCCGCGTACAAGTTTTTAACCTTATCTTTAATTTCTTTGTCGGTTCTGATAGTAATACTTGTATTCTGCATATATAATTCCCCTTTCTGTCGTTGCTACATTTATATTATATTTGATTTCTTGTCTTTTGTCAATACAATAGACAAGTTTTTTGATTTATACGTAGTTATATACACTTTTCAATAATAATATCCCACTTTCGCATTGATAAAACAATGAGACTGCGGGTGCAATCTCATTGTTTTATCAATTTACTATTATTACTCTTACTCTGCCCGTTTCTGCATCATCTGTATAACAAGCATAGCTGTAATCGCCGTTTATGGCATCTGTTAAAGATATACGCATATACTTAGTAGACAGCTTTTCTTTTTGGAAAACCTCTACTGTCGGACTAAGAAGATATTTTTTGCCACCTATCTCGGCATAGCCTGTAGTGAGCGTATCTACACCACCTGAAATTTTATCAAGTGATTGTGCATAGTCTGCACTCATACCATTTTTAATGAATTTAACAGGGAGTCCTACCGATAAGTTACTCATACCGCTTATTGCATATCCGTTCCCCGAAGATTCAATCGTTGCACCAACAACAGAAGTGCCTTGTTTCGTTACGGCGGTTATTATTCCGTATGAATACATATCACCCGTTACGTTCTGTAATATCATTTCCGATATCTCGCCATTGCTGTTTTTCTGTGTATAAAGTACCTGTCCGTCCTTTAACGTCATACCGTCAAGACGTTGCATATACGTCTTTGTATACAGAGGTACATCAGAATATACATTCTTTGCTACATCAAGTATTGTAACGTCTGATGAAACCCTGTTATTTCCTATTAATAAGTCACTGTAGCTTACAGCGCCCGAAACAGATGTGGCAGATATACTGCTACCCACCTGTGCCTTGCCGTCCTTTATTGTGATTTTGCATACCTTATTAACACTATTTGATTTATCAGTTGATGTCGGATATGTATAAGCTGTGCCGTCAACCGCAACAACATCTACGTAATAGCTTTGATACGTTGTTCCGTCACTGTTTTTGAAAGACTTTTTACCCGATCCTGTTACATAACCCGTAATAGTGCCTGACATATCGTTAAGAGTTGCGACACCTGCAACCTTTTCGCCGTCTCTGCCAAGTAGCAGTGTCACAGTATCGCCGATTGCCACACTTCCGCTTGATGAGAGATCGTTAAATGCATCAACACCCTCCACCTCGTACGTTACTCCAGATACAACTATGCTTTTTGGCAGCTCCTTAGACGGGATTGCATCCTCGTAGACACCCGTAATCTTCTGCGTGTATGCCATTACCATATTAAGCGCATCTGAATAGTAGAGTATATCGTTTGTCTGTATGGCCGATTTATCAACTTGTTTTCCGTCACGGACGATTTTTGTCTGTGAATTTGAATTGAAATTGTCAAGCCAAGACAGTGATGTTACCTTTACAGGTCCTGTAAGTGTGCCTTCACTGTAGCTTATATAGTCCACCTCGCCGTTATCACGGTAACGAATACGCAGTACGTCACCCATTTCCATTTGCGAACGCAACGAGCCGTATGTATATGCAACGGAGTCCTTATAACAAGTGGTGCTGTCGCTTAGCTTGAACTGCTTGATTGTTGTGTTGTTTCCGTCAGGATAGCAAAGAATTGCATCGTTGAGGGTTGAATACACTATGTATTTATCCGTCATTAGTCCGCTCTCTGATGAGAATGCAACGTAGTATTTGCCGTCTTTTACAACCATATCACCCTTTGAGCCTACGTATCCGTCATCAAAGCTATCGTCTATGCGGTACTTACCCGCAGAGGTTGATATTTCGTCCTTGCCTAATGTGGCATCATCAAGCCCCGAGGCTATAATGGTTACGTCCTCAACAAACTGACAGTTATGCGTAGCTATAAGGTCCTGGCCTGTGCTTTTTACCCTTGTGTCAAGTGCGTTGCACACAAGCTTGGCAACGTCACGACGTGTCATAGGTGCGCCGATTGTGCCGTTTATTCCGTCGGTTAATTTTAATGAGTTAGCTGTGCCAAGCTGACCGTATGGGTATGATGCACCAAAATCCGAGTCCGTATAGCCAAGCACACGGAGCATCATTGTTACTGCCTGTTCATAGCTTACTGTTTCATTCGGACGGTATGTTCCGTCTATAAATCCGTCTACTATTCCTGCCGATACTGCCGCACGGATATATGGTGCGCCCCAGAATGAGCCTTTTACATCCGAAAACGGCGAAAACTGCAAGCCTATTGCCACAGTGTCCTTATAACTTGACGATGCTACGGCGATTTTTGCCATTTCCGCTCTTGTGACGTTATCATCAAAATGGAAATTGCTATCATCATCGCCTACCATTATGTTAAGTGCGCTTAATAATGTTGCCATTTCGCTGTCGGTCTGCCATTTTTCATTCGCCGCCGACACAGGCATTATTAATGTTGCGCTTACTACCATTACAGATAGTATGCAAGATATTATTTTTTTCAATAGTATCACCCCTTAATCGTTTCTCAATGCGTCTATCGGATTTAGCTTTGCCGCTTTACGTGCGGGCAGAAAGCCGAAAACTACACCGATTGCCACAGACACTCCAAACGCTATGACTACCGCCCCCACTGACGGGGATACGTCCATCCCGAGCAGTTTGCCCGAGCCTATAGCTAATGTTGCGCCAAGTATTATACCGATTATTCCGCCGATACAGCTTACAACACCCGATTCCATTACAAACTGCATCATTATATGCTTGTGCTTTGCACCGAGTGATTTTCTGATACCGATTTCTCGTGTTCTTTCACTTACCGATACAAGCATTATGTTCATTATTCCGATACCGCCGACAAGGAGCGATATTGCGGCTATGGCTACAAGTACCATTTCCATTTTATCCATCATTTCAAGCATACTGTCGATAATTGCCTGGAAGGACGTTACGGAATAATAATCATCGTCACCTACTACCTCTAACAGGTAGCTTTCAAGCTTTGTCTTTGCACTTTCGACTACCTCGTCAGATGCGGCATCTACTATATATGAGTACACTACTCCTGTGCCTGTTACCGCCATTGCCGTAGTGTATGGCACATACATAGAATTATCGCTTGAGCTTTCTGTCGAGTCCTCCCCCTCTTCAAGGACACCTATTACAGTGTATGGTATTCCGTTCAGACGTACAGTTTCACCAATCGCCGCCTTGCATGAGCCGAAATATTCCATTGCCTGAAACGAGCCGATTACCGCTACTTTCGATTTTTCCTGACAATCTATATATGAAATAAATCTGCCGAATGCAAGATCTAATTTCTGTATATCGTAATAGTCCTCCGAAACTCCCTTTGCGCTTACCGATACTGTATCATCACCCGATGTCGGTGTTTTGAACGTACCTCCGACAGTTACAAGCGGTGATACGCCGTTAAATAAATCAGGATTTTCGTCTGCAAACTCGTACAGCTCCTCAGGCTCAACCTCTATATTGGGGCGGGGCTGTATATTGGTGGTAAGAGATGTCGTACCAAATTCGCTGAACACACTTGTTACCTCGCTTGTAAGTCCGTTCATTACGGATACAAGGATTATTACCGCCGCTATACCTATTATTATACCAAGCATTGTCAAAAGGGAACGTACTTTATTATTTATGATGCTTGATATTGCCATTGTAAAGCTTTTACCTAAACCCATTATTCGTCATCCTCCTCACCTGCGGAAGATTGCTCGGACACAAGCTTGTCGCCCGACACAGGCCCGTCATAAACTATGCGTCCGTCCGTTATTCGCACGACACGTTTTGCCCGTGCGGCAATGGAGTTGTCGTGAGTAATCAGAATTATGGTATTGCCCTCACGGTGAAGCTGTTGAAGGAATTTCATTACCTCTTTACCCGTTTTCGAGTCAAGAGCACCTGTAGGCTCGTCGGCAAGGATTACCGACGGATCACCCGCCAATGCACGTGCTATTGACACTCTCTGCTGTTGTCCGCCAGACAGCTGTGCGGGCAGGTTCTTTGCCTTATCTGCAAGGCCGACACGTTCAAGCGATGCCATTGCCCGCTTGCGTTGTTCTTGTTCTGATACACCGCCGTATAACAGCGGCAACTGCACGTTCTCTATAACCGTCAGCTTGGGGATAAGGTTATACTGCTGGAATATAAATCCAAGCATCTTATTTCGTACGTCGGCAAGTTCATCGGAGGTATAATTGCTTATCTCTTTGCCGTTAAGCTTATATGAGCCTCTTGTGGGTACATCAAGACAGCCGATTATATTCATACACGTAGACTTACCGCTTCCTGATGAGCCGACTATTGCGACAAATTCGCCCTTGTCTATAGTGAGCGTTATACCATCAAGTGCGTGGACGTCAGTATCGCCCATATGGTATATTTTATATACGTCTGTTAATTCTACTAAATGTGACATCAGCGCATTCCTCCGCCGCCGCCGCCTGACGGTGGGCCGCCCATACCGCCTCGTGATGGGCCACCGCCCATACCGCCGCTTGGCATACCGCCGCCCATCATACCGCCCATACCCGGCATTTCCTGGATTTGTTCGCCTTGTGCTTCAACACCGCTTGGGGTTATGGAGGTTATAAACTCGTCACCTTCTTTAAGTCCGTCTTTTACCTCTATATATACAGAATCCGAAATACCTGTTTCTACCTTTTGGCTGTAGTAACCGTCAGGCGCTTTGTCGCCATCATCTGTCTTGCGGCCTTTGACATATACTGTGTTTCCACGCTGTATTGCACTTACAGGTACTGCAATTACGTCATCTGCCGCCTCAATTTGTATTTCACAGTCGACATTCATACCAGGTAACAAGTCGCCATACTCAACAATAGATATTTCTACAGGGTATGTGGTTACGCCGTTTGATGATGTTCCGTCTATTCCTACCTTAGTAACCTCGCCTGTAAATGTTCCCTCTACCGCATCTGCCGTAATAGTTACAGGCTGACCCATTTCTATATTATGTATGTCAGATTCATCTATAGTAAGCGAAACCTTGAGCACAGACATATCATATATTATCGCCATCGGCTCTGTATTTGAGGTGCCCTGCTCAAGCTTTTCGCCCGCTTTTTTATTCTTTGTGATAATTGTTCCGTCTATCGGTGCTTTTATGGTGTAATCATCGAGATTTTTCTGTGCATCCTCAAGAGATATTTCCGCATTCTCAACAGACATTCTTGCTGAATTTACAGTTGAGTCAAGCGAATATGTATCACTATCCATAACTGCCTTTTCAAGACTTCTGTATGCACTGTCAAGCTCCATTTTTGCATTGTCATAGCTTGTTATGATGTTATCGGAGGTTATGTAACCAACTGTCTGACCTGTGCGGACATAGTCATTTTCGGAAAGGTATATTTCGCCTATTTTACCGCTTACCTTTGATGTGATATAACCGCTGTCAACATACTCGAATATGCCAAGGTCACTGCATGCCACGCCATTTATTACTGCCGCCGCCATTTCGCTGTCCGTTAAAGCACCCGGGTTATCTACCGTTACGGTTACGTATCTCACGATTGCGTGCGCTGACGTTGTGACAGATGCTGATGATACTTGAGTTACAGCACCCCACAGCTTGTCGCCCGAGCTTGTAAGTGTTAATTCCGCCGTACTTCCGACTGTTATTGCACCTATGTCCGCTTCATTGAACGGAAGCTGTATTTTCAGCTTGCGTGTATCCTCAACCTTTGCAAGCTTTGTGCCATCACCGACCGAATCGCCGTTCTTTACAAGCACCTCCTTAACTACACCTGTGTAATCCGATTTTATGGTTAGGTTGTTATAGTTGGTCTCGGCAGTTTTTACGTTGTTCATTGCCTTTGTTACCGAATCATTGGAGTTGGCTTTGGTTAAATTATTCGCCGTAATGGTGTCACTGCGTTTTTTAACTGCATCTGTAAAATCCTGTCGTGCTTTTTCAAGTGAATTTTCTGCTTGTGTAAGCTTGTTCTCAACATCAGAGGATTCTATGGTATACAGTACATCATCCTTTTTGACCGTATCACCCTCATTAAAGGTATCTGTCAGAATTTCACCTGTAACAAGCGCAGTGACATTATATGTATCATTCGCTTCAATAATTGATGATGCACTGACACTGCGAGTTATACTCCTTCGTTCTGCCTGTGCGGTCTGGTATTCATCCGACCCTTTTTCATTTCCGCCAAGCTTTGCTATTCCGAAAATCAACGCCAAAATGACCGCCGCAATTATTACGCCGATTATTATCAGTTTCTTTTTCGGTGTCTTTTTTATCCGTTTGGGGATTTCTTTATAGTCTATGTTTTTGATTTTTTCGGGCAAGGACTTTACTGCCCGAAGCGGTTTGTTTAAGTTTACCATTGCGTACCTCCGATAAAAATACTATTCCAATTATATACGCAATTTCCCTTTTTTTCAATAGTTGACCCTTTCTCTTAAAAAAAGATTTACAATTTATTAAAAATCGTACACTTATGCAGAAAATGCCGTACAAGCAAAAATGGGGCTGTTTCTTAGCGCAATAACCCCAACGTTAATTTTATGTCACTTTAAGCCTTTGAAACGGTCTGCGCTAAATGCAACAGCACCTTGTGGGGCTGAATGAATTTAGATGCAGAATTCGCGAAACGAAGTGAAATGTGGATTTATACACATTTCACCTTGCCCGAAGGCGTACATTGGTACGTCGAGCGGTGAGTTTTGCGGATAGTTTCAAAGGTATTAAATGCAAGAAATCCGCAAAAATGCGGATTTCAACGTTAATTTATTTGGCATATATTTAACAAGCCTTTTTTATGTCACTTTAAGCCTTTGAAACGGTCTGCGCTAAATGCAACAGCCCCTGATTTGGTTTGATGTAGACTGTATTATAGTGTTCGTATATCACCATACCCGGTTTTGCTCCGTTTGGTTTTTTCACATTCTTTATCTGCGTATAGTCAACAGGCACTTGCGAACTTTGCCGCGCCTTCGAATAGTATGCCGCCAATGCTGCCGCCTCAAGAATTGTGGTCTTTGGCACGTCCTTGTCAAGTCCTAATTTGATTACGGTATGTGAGCCGTGAATATCCTTTGTGTGAAACCATAAATCAGAGGAATTGGCAAGCTTTAACGTAAGATAATCGTTTTGGGTGTTGTTTCTGCCAACGTATATATCAAATCCGTCACTTGACACAAAATGCATAGGCTTTGAATTTTCTGTCTTGAGCTTTTTCTGCGCATTAGTGCTTTTTTTGATATACCCTTCTTCTGCAAGCTCCTTGCGTATTGCAGATATATCCTCTATCCTGTCTGCCGTTTCTACCATTACAAGTGTGCTTTCTATATACTCCAACTCACGCTGGCTGTTTTTAAGCTGTTTTTGTGCTTCGACTACCGCCGTTTTGGATTTATTGTATTTTTTGTAATACTTCTGCGCATTCTGCGATGGCGACAAAGACGGGTCAAGGTTTATTTTTACTGTCCCCATATTTTCATCAAAGTAGTTTGCGACCTCAACACTTTTTTCGCCCTCTTGTATTTGATATATATTTGCCGTTATAAGATCACCGTACTGTCTGTACGTTTCCATCTTCTCAGCATCTGAAAGGGTAGCTTCAAGTATCCCCATCTTTTTCGCAATGCGCTCTCTGTGATTATTAAGAAGCTTTGTTAGATCTGCCGTTTTTTGACGCATACGTTCATTGACATCTTTTTTATAATAAAATTCGTCAAGCAATTCGCTCATACTACTGTATTCTTTTACTGTCCCCAATGTTTCGTACTGTTTTATGGGTATTGATGAAAACTCAACAAGCTTTCCTGTTTGTGTATCTTCTATCATGCATGGAGAGAAATTGTTGTTTATTACCCTATCCCGTAAATCTGCAAGTTTTAGCTTGAGCATTGCAAGTCTGTTTGTATTTACCGCATCAGACAAAACATCAGTTGTGCCAAATACTTCATAGACTATTTCACGTGCTGTCAAGGGACTTATTCCCGACAGCTGTGACATAATTGATTTTTCAACTTTTTGTGTCCCCACAAATTCAAGTGTATTCTCCGTTACAAAATGCAACAGAGTTGTCTTGTCCTGTTTGGGCGGAAGCTCATATAATCCTCCCGGCAAAATCTGACGTACTGTGCTCACCGACATATCCACTCGCTTTACCGAGTCTATTACTCTCCCATCTGCATTTACAAGTATTATATTTGAATGTCTGCCCATTATTTCTGTATAAAGCGCTTTTTCCGTATAATCCCCAAACTCGTCATAGCTTTCAATTACGATTTTTACTATACGCTCAAAGCCCACCTGCTCTACCGTTTTTATCCGTCCGCTTGCAAGGTGTTTTCTTAATAGCATACAAAAAAGCGGCGCGGTTTTGGGGTTTTTCTTTGCGTGGTCTGTAAAATGTATTCTCGGATGTGACGGTGATGCCGAAATAAGTAATTTATAGCTTTCATCATATGTTCTGATGGCTATTGCTATCTCGTCATTTTCAGGCTGATGCACCTTATCAACTCGTCCGCCCACAATCACCTGTAATTCATTAACCACCGCTCTTATCGCAACTGCGTCAAGTGCCATTATTTACTGTCCCCTTCCATTATTCTTTCAAGCTTTGCAAATACTGCCATAAGCCGTTTAGTCCCTGAACTGTCAAAGTCAATTACAACGATTGCATCTTTGCCGAATGCTTGCGATGACACCACTGTTCCATCACCAAACTTCCTGTGACGTACACGATCTCCCGGCTTAAAGTCAAATTCATTTACTGCGGGCGGTGCATCGTCCCTTGTTCTTACCTTTGTATATTCAGGCTCGGGACGTATGCTCACCCCTGCACGTTCTATAATATTTCTTGCACGCACACCGCCTGTACTTTCGTCCTTTATGTACTCACGTGGTATCTCGCTTAAAAAGCGCGACGGGATATTAGGCAGTCTTTGTCCGAATTTCAGACGTGACTCGGCACGTGTCATATAAAGCTTCTCTTTCGCTCTTGTTATTGCCACATAGCAAAGTCTGCGTTCCTCCTCTAAATCCTCATCATCCATCATTGAACGCTGACTTGGGAATAAGTCCTCCTCCATCCCTGCCAGAAATACAACAGGAAATTCAAGTCCCTTTGCACTATGCACTGTCATAAGCACAGTGCAGTCTTCTTCACTATCATAGTTGTCAATATCCGAAACAAGCATAACCTTTTCAAGAAATTCGTTCAATTTACCCTCAGTGTCCTTGTTGTGCACAAATTCATATGCTACGTTTACAAATTCTTCTATATTCTCTATACGTGTTTTCGATTCTGTGGTATCCTCATTTTTAAGCATCGCCATATACCCTGACTTATCAAGCACGTATTCAACAAGCTTGTCAACCGACATTTTTTCGTTGTATGCCTTTACCCTGAAATCTTCTATCATATCAGCAAAATCCTTTAATCGGATTGCAACATTTTTCAAATCTTCATAATTATTTGCTGTACGCAGTACTTCAAACATAGTCGTTTCGTCCTCCGCCTCGTGACGAAGAACTTTATCTATGGTAGCGTTTCCTATTTTTCGCTTTGGCTCGTTTATAATTCTGCGTATGCTCAAGCTGTCACGCGGATTATATATAACCTTAAGATATGCCACAATATCCTTTATTTCCTTACGGTCATAAAATCGCTGACCTGCCAAAACCTTGTAGGGAATTGCCTCATACATCAATGCTTCTTCTATTGCTCGGGACTGTGCATTAGTACGATACAATACAGCACAATCACCGAAACGGCCGTAGTTAGCACGTTCTTGTCTGATTTTACGTGCTATAAATGCTGCTTCCTCTCGCTCGGTACAGCCTGTGTATGACGTAATCTTTTCGCCCTCAGCCTTATTCGTCCACAAATTCTTGCCCATTCGCTTTTTGTTGTTTGAAATAACGGCGTTTGCCGCATCAAGAATATTAGATGTGGAGCGGTAGTTTTCATCAAGGGTAATTCTTAATGCATTACTGTAGTCCTTTTGGAAGTTTAGTATATTATCAATATTTGCACCTCTGAATTTGTAAATACTCTGGTCATCATCGCCGACAACACATATGTTTGAATTATCGTTTACCAAAAGGCTTATTAACTCGTACTGTGTATTGTTCGTATCCTGATACTCATCTACAAGAATATATTTGAATTTATCCCTGTATTTTTCACGTATATCGGGCTCATTTTTGAGAATTTTAACAGTGTGCAGGATTAAATCGTCAAAGTCGAGAGCATTATTCGCCCGAAGCTTATCCATATACATGCCATAGACCTTCCCCACTCGCTTCATTCGTGGGTGTGAACCGTATTCAGACATAAAATCCTCAGGTGATGTAGAATCATTTTTAGCACGTGATATAATGCTCAACAAGCTTTTTGGCGAATATTCCTTATCGTCAAGACCAAGCTGGAGAATACATTCCTTAATAAGTGTCTTTGACTCGTCACTGTCATATATAACAAATTCTGACGTGTAGCCTATTCTGTCTATGCACGTACGTAAAATCCGCACGCAAATAGAATGAAATGTACCTGCCCACATAGATGCTATGTCTACATCTGCATATTTTGCTATCCTGTCACGCATTTCATCTGCCGCCTTATTTGTAAAGGTTATTGCTAAAATTTGCCAGGGACGTGTGTCGGTGTTTTCTAATATGTATGCCACACGGCTTGCAAGCATAGTGGTTTTCCCGCTTCCTGCCCCTGCCAATACAAGCAACGCACCCTCTGTCGTCATAACGGCACGGCGTTGGTTGGGGTTTAATCTGTCAATATAGTTTTCCATCAGTTTTATTCCTCACTTTTTTACTTAATATATATTGTACCATACTTCTCAAAAAAAATCTATGTTTTTTTACACCAATTTAAGAATATGTTTTACAGTATATCATAGGCGACAAAATGGGACAATATTAGAGCTTGATAAATCAAGCCGAAATTCAATAAAAGGAGGTAACGTTATGAATGTATAAATTTTCCGCATTGATTTGCACGATTATGTTGTGCGTAAGTGCAAACTGCACTGTTTTTGCCGAAGATGTTACGGTTTCGGGCGAATGTGTCGGAATAAAAGTCTATACAGATGGGCTAATCGTGACCGACACAATGGACTTAACAGATGTATGCGGCAAACAAATCGACATTGCATCGGGGTATGGTATAAAGAAGGGCGATATAATAACGAAGGTTAACGGGACTGCCGTAGAAAATGCCCAAGATATATCAGACGCTTTATCTTGCGGACAAATCACACTGTCATTAAGACGTAAAGACAAGGAGTTTGATGTGACAATTACCCCCGCCCAGACAGAAAACGGGCCAAAGCTTGGCTTATGGCTTCGTGACAGCACAGCAGGGCTCGGAACAATAACCTGCTATATGGGCAACAAGTTTGTAGGGCTCGGACACGGCATATGTGATATTGATACAGGTAATATTATGCCCGTCAAGAACGGTCTTATTCAGGAGTGTACAAGCATTGACATCATTAAGGGAAAAAAAGGCTCACCGGGAGCAATAACAGGTGCAATTAATGGCAAAAAGCTCGGCAAAGTAAGTGCAAACGATTTTTGCGGGATATCAGGCACAACATTTTCACCGACAGACGGCACTAAAGCAGAAACCGCTGACAAGACGGAAATCCGCACAGGAAAAGCAAGTATTCTTTCAGATGTTGACAGCACAGGCATAAAGGAATACGAAATTGAAATAAGCCATATATCCGCATCGGGCGGTAAAGGCAAGGATATGGTTATAAAGATTACAGACAAGGAACTCATAGAGAAAACGGGCGGCATTGTTCAAGGAATGAGCGGTTCGCCCATAATGCAAAACGGAAAGCTTGTAGGAGCTGTGACACACGTATTTGTAAATGACCCCACAAAGGGTTATGGCGTGTTTATTGAGAATATGTTAGAGGGAATTGAATAACTAAAAATGCTCGGCTATACAGTCGGGCATTTTTTTAAATGTGCCTCCTTTTTGTATATGTAAATTTCTATAGACTTTTTCGCGTTTATATGTTAAAATGAAGAAAAAAATAGTAGAGGTAATTTTGATGAAAAAACAAACTGACTATAAAAGCATAACTTTTCTGTGTCTGTCGGTCGGTGCAGTTCTCTATGCAATGTGGACATTTACGGGCAAGTGGTTCTGGCTGGAAAATCCGTATAATTCATATATTCTGCAGGCACAAGCGTGGAAGGGCGGGCATTTGTCACTGCCTGAGGACTACTCACATCTTGAAATCGCAATATTTAACGGGAAATACTATATAAGCTTTCCTCCATTCCCATCATATGTTATGTTTCCATTTGTGCTTTTGGGATTTACAAACTGCGACGGATTGATTTCTTTTGTTTTCTCATTGGCAGGGGCAGTGTATGCATATAAAATATGTGAGAATTTTAATATTGACAAAATGCTTTCGTATATCCTCACTCTGCTTTTGACCGTCGGCTCTAATTGGTTATTTACTTCACATACGGCGTGGGTATGGTTTATTGCACAAAATATGGCATTTACACTGTCACTTATGGCAATATACTATGCACTAAAAAAGAAATGCGGACTTTCACTTGCATTATGGGCATGTGCTGTCGGTTGCCGACCGCTTAATGCTTTATATCTGCCTGTGATTTTATATCTAATATACGATAAGGACAAAACATTTATCGAAAATCTGAAATCCAAATGGAAAGCATTTATACCTATGACAATAATCGGATTATCGTATATGGCACTTAATTTTGCACGGTTTCATAACCCATTTGAGTTCGGGCATAATTACCTCCCTGAATTTACAGAAGCCGAAAACGGTCAATTTTCCTTTGCATATATGGGCGAAAACATAAAGAATTTATTCCGTATGCCCGAAATGTCCTTAAAAGGAGCTTGGGAATATCAGGAATTTAACGGCACTAATATTTTCTTGATAAGTCCTATATTTATCTCGTATATTATATACACAATCTATGCTTTAAAAAGCAGAAATTCTGAAAGGATATTAACTTTCATCATTTTAGGGATGATTATAGCCGAATTGCTTTGTATCACAGCACATCGCACAATGGGCGGATGGCAGTTCGGGAACAGATACACAAATGACGTCCTGCCATTGGTGTTTTTAGGGATTGCAAGTGTATCACCAAATCGCAAAGACAATGAGATTTTTAATGCGGTACTGCTACTACTCGGATGTACAATAAATGTTATCGGAACGGTGTTGATATACACATAAAAAAGGATTTGCGGCTGCAAATCCTTTTTATGTGCTTTAAAGTTACGCCTTAAGGTTAGCCTCAAGCTTTTCAAGCTCGTCTGCCATTTCCTTCGGAAGCATATCGCCAAACTGTGCGAAGTACGCCTTGATACCCGTTTCAGGATCTTCAACGTCCTTAATCCACTCGTTTGCATCTATTGTCAACAATGCTTCAAGCTCTTCCTTAGTCATATCAAGGTCTGTGATGTCAATATCATCAGCATTAGGAACGTAACCGATAGCACATTCCTTAGCATCTACCTTTCCCTCACATCTGTCAAGAATCCATAGAAGAACACGCATATTGTCGCCAAATCCAGGCCATAAGAAGTTGCCTTCGTCGTCTTTTCTGAACCAGTTAACGTGGAAGATCTTAGGAGCCTTGTCGCCAAGCTTCTTACCCATCTCTAACCAGTGACCCCAATATGATGCCATATTGTAACCAACGAACGGCTTCATTGCCATCGGGTCACGACGAACAACACCTACTGCGCCTGCAGCTGCTGCTGTTGTTTCTGATGCCATTATAGCACCAACAAATGTTCCGTGCTGCCAATCTCTTGACTGATATACAAGCGGAGCGCACTTAGCACGACGGCCGCCGAATACGATTGCAGATACAGGCACGCCCTGCGGATTTTCAAACTCGCTTGAGATGCATGGGCAGTTTACAGCAGGAGCTGTAAATCTTGAGTTAGGATGAGCAAGCTTCTCGCCTGACTCTGTGAACTCAACACCATTTACCTTTGCACCCTTCCACTCTGTCGCATTAACAGGAGGATTCTTGTCAAGACCTTCCCACCAAACTGTCATATCGTCATTGTTTATAGCAACGTTTGTGAAGATTGTGTTCTTCTTTGTTGACTCTAATGCGTTGAAGTTTGTCTTTACTGATGTTCCGGGTGCAACACCGAAGAAACCGGCTTCTGGGTTAATAGCATATAGTCTGCCGTCAGGGCCGATATTAAGCCATGCAATATCGTCACCGACTGTCCATACCTTGTAGCCCTTTTCCTGTAGGTACTTAGGCGGAATAAGCATTGCAAGATTTGTCTTACCGCAAGCTGATGGGAATGCTGCACAGATGTACTTAACCTCACCCTGTGGATTTTCAAGACCAAGTATAAGCATATGCTCTGCCATCCAACCCTGCTTCATACCAAGATATGATGCAATTCTTAGAGCGAAACACTTCTTACCAAGAAGTACGTTACCGCCGTAAGCCGAGTTAACTGACATAATTGTGTTGTCCTGCGGGAACTGAACAATATATCTTTCTTCAGGATCAACGTCCTTCTTTGCGTGCAAGCACTTAACGAACTCTGCATTATCATCATTGCCAAGCTGATCGATTACTGCCTTGCCGACTCTTGTCATGATAGCCATGTTCAATACAACGTAGATTGAGTCTGTAAGCTCAATACCTATCTTTGAGAAAGGTGAACCAACAGGACCCATTGAATAAGGGATGATATACATTGTACGACCCTTCATTGAACCCTCGTACAAAGCATTAAGCTTAGCATACATTTTAGCAGGCTCCATCCAGTTGTTTATAGGACCTGCCTCCTCCTCTGTTTCAGTACAGATAAATGTTCTGTCCTCTACACGGGCAACGTCATTTGGTGCTGTTCTGTGGTAGTAACATCCCGGAAGCTTCTCCTCGTTTAATTTGATCATTTCTCCTGTAGCAACTGCCTCTGCTCTTAGAGCTTCAAGCTGTTCTTCGCTACCATCGATCCATACCTGCTGGTCAGGCTGACACATATCTGCCATTTCCTTTATCCATGCAAGCACTGTCTTATTTTGTGTCATGGTAAAACTCCTCCTGATTTAAAATTTATCTTCATAAGTATTATTTTCTACTTATACTCATATATTGTACCACAAAAAAGGGGTTTTGAAAAGAAAAAAAGCAAAAATTTAATCTTTTTTGTTATTTAAGTGTAAAATGGGAATTTATATCCATTTCGTTTAATCAAAATGCACAAACGATCGGTGCTATTTTTTTGCATTCCTTTATGGAGATTGTTGACTTTCTTAACAGCCCCTTCAATTATTTGTTAGGAAATTGCGGATTTCCTAACAGATAAAAATAATCCTTGCAAAATATGTAAATTTATGCTAAAATATAAATGAACAAATGGAGGAATAACGTGAAAGTTCCTTTCCCGTTAAGCCTCCGGCGGATTGAATTGCACCGCCGAAGTTTTCGCACTTAAAGTGCGAAACGGCGATGTGCGTAATAATCTCTTATCATTCCATTGCCTTGCGAATAAGAGATAAATTCAATTACTTTTTGTGTCGACGCAAGGCGGAGGAATGGAGATTATTATGAAAGGTGCAATTTTCGATATTGACGGAACGATTCTTAGTTCTATGGACATATGGTTAGATATTACATACGAATTCTTTCGTGACCATAACATTCCGATTTCAAAAAACGAAACATTGTCATACCAATCTCTCTCGTTTGAGGAAAGCCTTGTTTCTATTCATGATGCTTATCTGCCCGATATTTCGGTTGATGATATGTTTTCGGAGTTTCAGAGGCGGGCAAACGAAAAATATGCAAATGAGCTCCCTGCAAAGCCGTATGTTATAGACTATATTAAAAAGCTACACGGCGACGGGGTGAGGCTCGCTGTGGCTACATCAGGCTTTCCTGAGCTCGTAGAAAAATCATTTAAACGGCTTGGCATTTATGATTATTTTGATGCTTTTGCATATTCTGCCGAGGTTGGATGCAGTAAATCATCACCCGATATATATCTGCTCGCCGCCAAACGGCTTGGGCTTAGTCCGTCACAATGTACGGTGTACGAAGATATTCTGACAGGAATTATGAGTGCAAAATCCGCAGGATTTGCAACCGTTGCCATTGAAGATGCGACAAATGTCCACGATAAAGACAGGCTCATACAGTGCTCTGACCGCTATATTACGGGGTGGGACGAGTTGCTGAGCAACATATAAAGAGGGTATGGACCAGTGCAAGATGGTCCATACCCTTTTGTTAAGACTGTTTAATTCAGTGCAGACCACACAAAGGGGATTATTGGTTTTCTTAACATTCCCCTTTGCGTTACGAACAAAAACTGACCAAGGCATACCTGTGTATAGCCCCAGTCAGTTTTCGTCCGTTCTGCATCTGAATTAAATCAGTCTGTCTGATTTTGTATTTAATTTAACAACGCTCTGTCGTTTGCAAATTCCTCACCGCTTAGTGCCGCGAATTTCTTCAACAAATCATCTACTGTAAGATTTTTCTTTTCCTCACCTGATACATCATATATAATTCTGCCCTCATTCATCATTATAAGTCTGTTACCGTATGCAATGGCATCTTTCATATTATGAGTAATCATCATCGCTGTAAGGTTATTTTCGGAAATGAATTTATCCGAAAGTTCAAGAACCTTGCCTGCCGTTGTCGGGTCAAGCGCCGCAGTATGCTCATCAAGCAGCAAAACCTTCGGCTTTTGTGCCACTGCCATTAAAAGTGTCAATGCCTGTCTTTGTCCGCCTGATAATAAGCCTACCTTACTGCTCATACGGTTTTCAAGTCCCAAGCCTAATTGGCTAAGCATCTCTTTATATACTTTCTTTTCCTTTGAGGTCAATGCCCACGAAAGTCCGTGCTTTTTACCGCGTCTGTATGCCAACGACATATTCTCCATAATCTGCATATCCGCCGCCGTTCCCATCATTGGGTCCTGGAAAACTCGTCCGAGGTATTTTGCACGCTTATGTTCAGAAAGTCTTGTAACGTCTGCTCCGTCAATTTCAATAGAACCACTGTCTATGTTAAACACTCCGCACACGCTGTTTAATAATGTGGATTTACCTGCACCGTTACCGCCGATAACCGTTACGAAGTCGCCTTCTTTCAGATGCAGACTCACGTTAATTAGTGCTTTCTTCTCATTTACTGTGCCTGTATTGAAGGTTTTTGAGATATTATTGATTTTTAACATTGCTCTCAACCCCCTTTTTAATTCTTGAGTCCATTATGGACTTTTTCCAGAACGGAATACCAAGGAATATTGCAACAACAAGTGCTGTCAATAATTTCAAGTCATCCGCCTTAAGTCCCATACGCAATACAAGGCTGATTATAACGTAATACAATATACCGCCAACGATTGCCGATGTAAAACGTACTGCGAGGTTCCTGTAAATCTTTGCAAACAATACCTCGCCTATAATTACAGCCGCAAGTCCGATTACGATAGCACCACGTCCCATATTTATGTCGGCAAATCCCTGATACTGTGCCAACAAACCGCCTGACAATGCTACGACACCGTTTGAGATCACAAGTCCCAAAATCTTGTTTCTCTCTGTGTTTATACCATTTGCTCGTGACATATTCGGATTACAGCCTGTCGCTCTTAACGATTGACCAAGCTGTGTGCCGAAGAACAGATATAAAAGTCCGATAATTATTGCCGCAAATATTGCACATTTAATAAGTGCATCTGTAGTATAAAAGCTTGAGATTAATACAACATCTGAATATTTGCGAACATTGAGTGCCACATTCGCACAAGTAAGTATTCTCAGATTTATTGAATATAAAGCAAACTGTGTAAGTATTCCTGACAAAATTGCGGGTATTCCGAACTTTGTATGAAATATTCCTGTCATAAGTCCTGCAAGACAGCCTGCGATAAACGCAAGAAGCAATGAAATCCATATATTCATTCCATACTGTGTAACACTCATAACCAAAACTGCACCGCCTGTCGCAAAGGAGCCATCAACGGTCAGATCTGCAATATCAAGAATTTTAAATGTAATGTATACGCCGATTGCCATCAATCCCCAGATAATGCCCTGTGCCATTACCCCAGGCAATCCGAACGACATAATCATATTCAACATATGTATGATTTCCTTTCATCATAAAATTTTGCAACGGTATTACCCGTTGCAAAATTTATTTTATCTTTTATTATTTAAGAGCCTCATAGCCTTCGGGAACTTCAATGCCCAAAGCCTTTATTCTTGCTTCAACATACTGCTTTGTGGGAGCTGATGCATACTTGATTTCCATATCGCCGGGATTCTTACCGTTTACAAGGATTTCATATGCCATCTCACCTGTAATTCTGCCAAGCTCCTCATATGATATTGAAAGTGTTGCTATACCGCAGCCTTCGCATATACCTGCCTCGCCTGCGATAATCGGGATCTTCTTCTCTGATGCTACACCGTCAATAATAGCCGCATTTGATGCCGCTGTGTTATCTGTCGGTATATACAATGCGTCCACTTCATTACAAGCCGCTGTTGTTACAGCTGAAACATCGTTTGAATCTGCAAACGGGAATTCCTTTGTTTCGTAGCCAAGCTTTACAAGCTCCTCTGCCACTCTTTCTATCTGATACTTTGAGTTAGCCTCTGCTGAGCAGTATAATAAACCTATCTTCTTCGCATCTGGAAGCAATTCCTTAAACATTTCCGCCTGCTGATCAAGCGGTGCAAGGTCTGATGTACCTGTTACATTTTTTCCTGTTTTTCCGTCAACTACTGTTTCGTCAATAGCTACACCATAGTCAGTAATTGATGTTCCTACAATAGGAATATCGGGAATAGCATTATATGCTGACTGCAATGCCGCTGTGGCATTTGCAAAAACCATATCAACGCCCTGTGCCTTGAACTGATTTGCGATTGTAGTACAGTTTGTGCTGTCGCCCTGACCATTCTGCTCGTCGAATTTAACCTTGTCGCCAAGCTTTTCTGTAAGAACGTCCTTAAATCCCTTTGTTGCCGCATCAAGTGCAGGGTGCTGAACTGTCTGCAATACACCTATTGTGTATGTCTTGTTGTCGTTTGCAACATTGGAGCCTTCATTCTCCTTTGTTGAACAGCCTGCAAATGCCGCTGTTGCCATAACGCCTGCAAGCGCTACTGTAAGTAGTTTTTTAATTTTCATTTTTTATTCCTCTTTCCATTCATTGATTTTTAGGTCACAATATCAGCAACCTAAATAAAAACTAAATCTATTTTACCATAGAATAACAAAAACGTCAAGTTTTTTTATTAAAATGCAATAAAAAAACATACCATTTTTTTGTCCAACACATAAATCTGTTTTTATTCGCCCACATTATATATGTGAATAGGACGGATAGATGTGTAGTTGTATGTGGATATGGGACGGCAATCGCTGTCACGGGAATGTGCGGCAACAAGAACTGTGTCGGGAGTACCCATACCACGGTCTACAACAACAGGTGTGTGGTCATACTTGTCACTCCTCACAAATTGCAGCTGAACAACATCACCATCCTGAATTTGGCTTAACGGCACAACGCTCCCCTGCGGGCCCGCGCCCGTATTATTTACAAGAAAACGATACAACTCGTTTACACCTGTCCATGAAGGGGTGCGGTTATTTGCATTTATATAAAACCAACCGAAAACAGGTGTATAATTCATTATGCCCGCCCCTGCATAAATGCATTGCGATGCAAAATTTGTGCAGTCACCGCCTATTTCCGAGAAATCGAAGAATTGTGGGTTTCTGCGGTATGCCCATTCTCTCGCGTATCGGACAGCCGCCTCTCTGTTATATAGCATACTCATTACCTCCTTGCTATATATTACATAGATTTAGAAAAAATTGTGAAATTTTATTCCAAAATATATAAATAATACATAAAATTTTAAATAGGAAGAAAAAATTCCGATTTTTTAGTAGACATCAGGCTTTTTTTGTGTTATACTTATTGAGTAGACGTACGCAGTCTAATATTTATTAAAGTTTAGGAGGAGATTCCAATGGCAAAAAAGTATGTATATCTTTTTTCCGAGGGAGACGCTACAATGAGAGAGCTTCTTGGCGGTAAAGGTGCAAACCTTGCTGAGATGACAAAGCTTGGTCTTCCTGTTCCGCAGGGTTTCACAATCACAACTGAGGCCTGCACACAGTATTACGAGGATGACAGAACAATCAATGCTGACATCCAGGCACAGATTAACGAGCATATCGTTAAGATGGAAGAAATCACAGGTAAAAAATTCGGTGACGTAGAAAATCCGCTTTTGGTTTCAGTTCGTTCAGGTGCAAGAGCATCAATGCCCGGTATGATGGATACAATTCTTAACCTTGGTATCAATGAAGAGGTTGTAGAATACATGGCAAAGGCTTCAAACAACGAGCGTTGGGCTTGGGACTGTTACAGAAGATTTATCCAGATGTATTCAGACGTCGTTATGGAGGTTGGTAAGAAGTATTTTGAAGAGCTTATCGACAAGATGAAAGAGGATAGAGGCGTTACTCAGGACGTTGACCTTACAGCTGATGACCTTAAGGAATTGGCTAATCAGTTTAAAGCAGAGTATAAAGCAAAGATTGGTACAGACTTCCCATCAGATCCGAAGGAACAGCTGATGGGCGCTGTTATGGCTGTGTTCCGTTCCTGGGACAACCCCAGAGCAAACGTTTATCGCCGCGACAACGATATCCCCTACAGCTGGGGTACTGCCGTTAACGTTCAGTCCAT
>CADBPJ010000222.1 GCA_902796445.1 uncultured Ruminococcus sp.
ACTGTTTCGATGCTTGTCGAGGATGTGCTGTATAATCTTAAAAAGGAAATTGCAATCACACTGAAATACAATCCCGTTTTTGCCGACTCGACCGAATGTGAGGTTGATGGTGAGTCACAACGTATTGCAATAGAGTTCTTAAAACGTATACCGAAAATGCGTGAGTATATAGAAACAGACGTGTCTGCCGCCTTTGATGGTGACCCTGCGGCATATAACAGGGAGGAAATAGTCGTAACATACCCGGGATTTTATGCAATTATGGTAAACAGAATTGCGCACGAGCTTCATCTGCTTGGTGTTCCGCTTATTCCGAGAATAATGACGGAGCACGCACATTCACTTACAGGAATAGATATTCATCCCGGTGCTACTATCGGTAAGTATTTCTTTATCGATCATGGTACGGGAATAGTTATAGGCGAAACCACAGTTATAGGCGATAACGTAAAAATATATCAGGGCGTTACATTGGGCGCATTGTCAACACGCGGCGGACAGATGCTCAAAAATGTAAAACGTCATCCAACAATCGAGGATAACGTAACCATCTATTCGGGTGCAACAATTCTTGGCGGTGAAACGGTTATAGGCAAGGACGTTGTAATCGGCGGTAACTCGTTTATTACCTCATCTGTCCTCGAGGGCACAAAGGTAAGTGTAAAGCAACCCGAGTTAAATTATAAAAAGTGATAAAAAATAGTGAGGCTGTCGCGGTATATTTGCATGGAAATGCATTTGCTGTTAAACACCGCGACAGCCTTGCAAAGTGCGTAAACTGATAGCTGTTAAATTTTTACACATCATTTTATCTTCAACCCTGCGTGTAGCGCAGTAGCAGATGCTTTGACATATCGTTCAAGCATCTTTTTTGATAGTATAAGCTCGTCTATTGCAAGGACAAGCAGGCGTGTATCGTAGTTTGCTGCAAGAAGATGTATTTTTTCGGTCTTGTCGCTGTTTATAATCTTATCAGTCTTGCCTGTAGCATATACTATGGCATCACGCAGATACATAATCATCATATCGTAAATCTCGGCGGCGCTGTCTTTATGCTCGTCAATGTAGTCAGCAACGTCAAAGCTATGAATTTTATTCTTTGATAAAAGTCGGGGCAGGAGGTTTAATACCTCCTCGCGTATTGCCTCAAATTCCTCGTCTTCTATTATTGTATCAACGTACCCTGGGATTCCCATACTGTATTTAACGAGGAAGTCTATGCGTGATTCATCAGGGTATTTTTTCTCTATATACGATTTGATTTCAGCATCGGAAATTGGTGTAAAAGTAATTGTAACGGCACGTGAAAGTACAGTTTCAAGCAATATATTTGTATTTGTGCATACGATTATGAATACTGCATATGCAGGCGGTTCCTCGATGATTTTCAAAAATGCATTCTGTGCCTGCGGTGTCAATATATCGCCGTCGTTTATAATAAACACCTTGTGCCTGTTATAAAAAGGCTTGACAAGGCTTTCTGTTATCATATCACGTATCGGCTCAACGCCTATTGTAGCTTTGTCCTTTTGCGGATTTACAAAGACAATATCAGGGTGTGAGCCTGCCTGCGCCTCACTGCAGGCGGGACAGTTACAGCATGGTGCGTTTTGCGTGTCCTGACACACTAAAGCCTTAGCAAATAAAAGTGCCGCATCATGCTTTTTAAGACCTTTGGCACCCTCAAAAATATACGTATTCGCATTAGTGTTTTTGCGGACACTGTTAATAAGCGTCATCATTATCTTTTCGTGAAATATATCATAACCGTACACCCATATCACCTCTTTGTCTATTATACATTAAAAAATTAAAAAAATCAATACAGAATTTTCTTGTATTTATATTGAAAAAATATGGAATATATGGTATAATGTGTACAACCAATATAAACAGGAGGAAAACCCAGGATGATAAAAAAAGAACAGGTTTTAAATCAGCTTACAGATTGCGGTCTGGTTGCTGTTGTTCGTGCAAACAGTGCAGAGGAAGCAATCAAAATAAGCGATGCTTGTCTTGCAGGCGGATGTACAGGAATTGAGCTTACATTCACAGTACCTGGTGCAGACAAGGTTATTGCCGCATTGGCAGATAAATATAAGAACGGAGAAATGATGCTTGGTGCAGGCACAGTGCTCGATCCCGAAACTGCAAGACTTGCAATTTTAGCAGGTGCTAATTTCGTGGTATCACCTGCATTTAACCCCGAAACTGCAAAGCTTTGTAATCGTTACAGAGTACCGTATATGCCCGGTTGTGCTACAATTACAGAGGTAATTACAGCTATGGAGGCAGGTGCTGATATTATTAAGATATTCCCTGCTGATCTATACGGACCGAAGATTATAAAGGATATAAAAGGACCATTGCCACAGGCACAGATGATGCCGACAGGCGGTGTTGATGCTGATAATGTTGGCGAGTGGATAAAGGCAGGTGTTGTAGCAGTAGGTGCAGGATCATCTTTGACAAAGGGTGCAAAGACAGGAGATTATGACCAGATTACAGAAACTGCAAAGAAATTTATTGAAAACATTAACAAGGCAAGAGCGGAGTTAAAGAAGTAAGGAGAAAAACAATGGCAAAAGTAGTAACAATGGGCGAGATAATGTTGAGATTATCAACACCCGGTAATCAGAAATACATACAGGCAACACAGTTTGATATAAACTATGGCGGCGGTGAAGCAAACGTAGCTGTATCACTTGCAAACTATGGCCATGATGCAGAGTTTGTAACCAAGGTTCCACAAAACCCTATAGGCGAGTGTGCTGTAGCGGCTCTTAGAAAGTACGGCGTAGAAACAAAGAACATCGCACGTGGCGGCGATAGATTGGGAATATACTTCCTTGAAACAGGTGCGGCAATGCGTGCATCAAACGTTACATATGACCGCGCAAATTCATCAATTGCAACAGCAACAGCTGATGATTTCGATTTCGACAAGATTTTTGATGGTGCTGATTGGTTCCATTTCACAGGAATTACTCCTGCAATTTCAGACATGGCAGCAGAGGTAACAGAGGCGGCTTGTAAGGCGGCGAAAGCTCACGGAGTAACAGTTTCATGTGACCTTAACTTCCGTAAAAAGCTTTGGTCATCAGAAAAGGCACAGAAGGTAATGTCAAACCTTATGCAGTACGTTGATGTATGTATCGGTAACGAAGAGGATGCTGACAAGGTGCTTGGCTTTAAGCCTGCAAATACTGATGTTACATCTGGCGAGCTTAACCTTGCAGGATATGAGGACATCTTCAAGCAGATGGTAGCAAAGTTTGGATTTAAGTATGTAATATCATCTCTAAGAGTATCTCATTCAGCATCAGATAACGGATGGTCAGCTTGCATTTACAGTGCCCAAACTGATGAGTTCTACCACTCAAGAGAGTACAGAATTTCGCCTATAGTTGACCGTGTAGGCGGCGGAGATAGCTTCGCAGGCGGTACAATCTGTGGATTTGTTGACGGTAAGAATTTCAAAGAGGCACTTGAGTTCGGTGTTGCGGCATCAGCTTTGAAGCACACAATCCCGGGTGACTTTAACCTTGTAACAAGAGCCGATGTTGATGCTTTAGCAGGCGGAGACGGATCAGGCAGAGTACAGAGATAACACATAAAAAACTCCAAAGCTCCAGCTTTGGGTTTTTTTGTGTGCGAAATATGTTTCTGAAACAAACTAAACTTTTTTGAAAGCTTGCATATTTTGTTGTACATAGAATATATATGGAATGAATAGCAAAATTTCAAGGAGGAAATAATATGGAAGAAACAAATATATACCGTGATATTGCAAAGCGTAATAACGGTGATGTTTATATAGGTGTGGTAGGCCCTGTGCGTACAGGTAAGTCTACTTTTATAAAGAAATTTATGGATACATTAGTGATACCGAATATGACGAATGAATACCAGGCAGAGCGTACACGTGACGAGCTTCCGCAATCTGCCGCAGGTAAGACCATTATGACAACTGAGCCGAAATTCATCCCTAATGAGGCGATTGAAATAACTCCCGGTGACAATGCAAGTATGCGTGTCAGAATGATTGACTGCGTAGGGTATATAGTAGACGAGTCTTTGGGGTATCAGGAGGATGGAGAGCCAAGAATGGTAAATACTCCTTGGTTTAATTATCCAATTCCCTTTAACGATGCGGCAGAACTCGGAACAAAGAAGGTTATATGTGACCATTCCACAATAGGACTTGTCATAACGACAGACGGCTCCTTTACGGATATTTCACGCAAATCTTATATAGATGCGGAAAGACGTGTTATAAACGAACTAAAAGCGATAAATAAGCCGTTTATCGTATTACTGAATTCTTCCGATCCTGACTCGCCCGATGCTAAGGCAACAGCAATGGAGATAGAACGTGAATACGATGTATCAGTAATGGTTGTAAACTGTGAAGAATTAAATGGTGGGGACATAAAAAACATACTTAATAAAATTCTGATGGAGTTCCCCTTAAATGAAATAGAGATATGTATTCCGGGTTGGCTTAAGAGGTTAGGGAATGACCATAAGCTTGTGCAATCGGTATATGAATGTATAAAATCATCTGTTGAGGATGTCGAAACTCTGCGTGATATAAGTAGGGTGGTAGATGCACTGAATATGCCTGATTACGTGAAAAAAGCATCTTCTGAGAATATCGACTTAGGACAGGGAAATGTAAAAATAGAGCTTGTCTTAACAGACGAGATGTTTTATAAAATCCTCAGCGAATGTTCGGGGACACATATTGAGAATGATGAAGAGCTTGTAGCTGAACTTACGGAAATGTCACGTATGAAACAGGAGTACAAACGTATTCAAGGAGCATTGGAGTCTGTACGTGCAACGGGATATGGAGTTGTGTCCCCGTGCAGCGAAGAAATGCTACTTGACGAACCGAAAATCATAAAGCAGGGCGGCCGTTACGGAATAAAACTCAAAGCATGTGCCCCGTCAATACATATGATGAGAGCCGATATAGAAACGGCAGTAAGTCCTATTGTGGGGACAATAAAACAGTCGGAAGAGTTGGTGGAACATCTCTTGGCTGAATACGAGGAAGACCCTGCAAAGCTGTGGGAGTC
Source organism: uncultured Ruminococcus sp. (assembly GCA_902796445.1). GTDB lineage: Bacteria > Bacillota > Clostridia > UBA1381 > UBA1381 > Ornithomonoglobus. The sequence goes on from CADBPJ010000222.1 coordinate 5,085, forward strand.
GAATATATTTGGGAAAACCTTGAATGAGCTTGTAAATGACGGCCTTAAAAACAAGCTTGACCGTATGCCAGAGGAAGCACAGGCAAAGCTAAGGGAGACACTTGAACGTATTATAAACGAGGGTAGTGGCGGCCTGTTATGCCTTATTCTGTGATAGGGGGTTGAGCATTTGTTTAAGCACTTGGTGGTTGGTGGTTTGACAATATTACTCGCTGGTTGTGCGATGCTTTCGTACGGGTACGATATAGAAATAAAAAAAGAGGAGCAGGAGACGGAGTACGCATCTGTCTATGCTGAAATAATCGAGTTTAGCGGATTGGGTAACAGGGAATATCAATCAGAACTGAATATGTCAATCCGACAGGAGATTACAGATGCAATATCAGCCTTTGATGCATTGGCGATTGATGCATCACAAGCATTACCTCAGGGCGTGAAATCCACTTTAAAAATTACGCAGAATGTGACGAGAAATACCAAAGATATAGTATCATTTATAACAGAGC
>CADBPJ010000223.1 GCA_902796445.1 uncultured Ruminococcus sp.
AGCTCTGCTGTTGCTGTTGCTTCTGCGTAATCAGCATTACCGGGCTCTGTAACTGTGATTTTAGTTGTACCTGCACCTACGATTGTTACCTGACCGTTATCATCAACTTTTGCAACCTTTTCGTCACTTGATGCATATTTGAATGCGCTTAACTCTGATGTTGCATCAGCTGTTACTGTAAGTGTGAATGGAGCATCACCATATGTCTTAGCGTCGATATCTGCTACAGAGATTGTCTGAGGTGTCTTGTCTATAACCTTTAACTTAGCGCCTACAAAAGTTAAGTCATAGTTAGTACCTGCATCTAAATCACCCTTAACAATATTATACTCGCCTACTTTGCTAAAGTCTACTTTACCATCTACTGCCAATGCGCCTGTCAATTTATCGTCATCAACCAAGCCATCTTCAGTATATGTAAGCTTAACATCTTCCATTGTACTGTTTACTTTTACAGTAACAGAGTTAGCTGTAACAGTTATAGGCTTTTTCGTGATGTCAGCTGTTACGTCTGTAGGTACTGTCATTGTATAGTTCTTTGCAGAGTCACCCTTGTAATCTACTGTTAATGTAACAGGCTTTTCTGTTCCTACATTCTTATCAGCAAAAGATGCCTCAACACCATATGTGAATTTGCTTTCGTCATTCTTATCAGCCTCTGCAAGACCTACAACAGTACCGCTATTAGCTATTGTTGCTTCAGTTGTACCATCGTAAACTTTGTCTGCAACTTCAACGCCCTCAAGTGTAAGAGCTTTAGGCTCGATTGTTAGTATTGCAGTTTTTGTCCAATCATTGTAGCCATCCTTTGATACAGTTGCTGTAACCGTATATGTACCTGCATCAATCGCTTTATCAACTGTATCTTCAGCCTTAGTGTATGTGTACTCAACTTTTGCACCAGCAGGAGCACCCTCAACCTCGATTGTCTTTGCTGTTCCGTCATATGTAACAGCATCGTCATTCATTGAAAGACCTGTGAAGTCCTCTTTTGGTCTATCTGAAACTTCGATTTGAGCAACAACTACAGACGATGCCACGGCTGTACCACCGTTCTTTGTTACTGGGTCGGCTGAAACTTCATATCTTCCTGCAGTTGCACCCTCTTTTGCTCTGAATGTCATCGAACATAGCTTACCATCGAACTTTTCCGCAGTCTTTAACAGAGCTGTTATAGCCATTCTGTCGCTATCTGGTTGCACCGGGAAAAACAGTTTATCTGAAAATGATTGTTCAAAATCTGAAAATCCAACAAACTCAAGTGCAGAACTGTCATAAGTAAATGTCGCAAGTCCTATTGAATCTATATCTTCAGAAGATTTAAGTGAAATATCAAGTTCAACTGTTTCTCCAAAATAACACGTGCCAGATTCAAGAGTGTATATAGCTTTTGCATCTTCTGCACTTGCTACAACACAAGTAGACAAGCACATTGCAAGTGTTAAAAATAATGATAAAATCTTTTTCATTTTTTCATATCCTTTCATTGCTTATTATTCTATTGGGTATATACCCGGGAACATACTGTATTGGAACAGTCTAATAGCATCGTTAGAGTCTACGCTACCATTTTTATCAAAATCCACACTACCTGTATATTCAATCGGGTAAACACTTGGGAACATACTGTATTGGAACAGTTTGATAGCATCATTAGCATCTACACTACCATTACCGTCTATATCCCCAAGAAGCTCGTCCGGTGCCTCCACAACTGTAACAGCACATGTAGCACTGACTTCTCCATCATCAAGCACTCCGTTTTCGTCAGCATCAACGAATGCTGTGATTGTAGCTTCACCTACGGCAACTGCTGTTACAACACCATTCGCAACTGTTGCTACTTCTGTATCTGATGATACCCAAGTTATTGTGCTTGTTGCATTTGACGGTGTAAGTGTAGCTTTCAATGTTTCTGACTTACCTTTATACACAGTAGCTGTATCCTTGTCAAGTGCTATAGTTTCTGCAGGTACTTCTTCTGCACTAACTGTAACCACACATGTATCTGTTTTATTTCCATCTTCTGTTGTTACAGTAATTGTAGCTTGACCCGGTGCAACTGCTGTTACAACACCATTTTCAACTGTTGCTACGTTTGGATCTGATGAAGACCATGTAACATTTTGGTTTGTTGCATCTGCCGGTTTAACTACAGCTACCAATGTTTGTGTATTACCCTCAGTTAAGTTGATAGAAGTATCACCAAGCTCTACTCCTGTTACGGCCACTGTCTCAGTGCCTGAGGTCACATAAGTTACAGGCTCTGGATCCGCCGCCTCAGTTGCATCATCTGCACCCATAATAACACTCATTGTTGTAGTGCCTGCAGATTCGTCCACAGTCGCGCCTGCAGCCGCAATTCTTGCTTTTGTAACAGAGAATGTGCAAGTTCCTGAACCACTAACGATAACTGCCTCATCAGGCTCATTTTTTCCGAACTGATTAATGTGAACAATATCATTATCGTCCAGCTTATTATCGGCATTCGGACCTGTCAGAAGCAATGACATCTGTTTTGAACTGTCTGCTACTGAAAATGTTACGGTAACATCATACAGACTGCTGTCCGTAGCATTTGCTTTAATTGTTGCACTATTAATTGTTACAGTCTTTGCCGCATATGCTGTAGCACACAGTGGCATAACCATACTCATAGAGAGTGCGATTGTAAGTAAACGTTTTGTAAATTTCATTTTTCTCCTCCTTTATTTTTTTTACATTTACCTTATAATTTCATTGATGTATGACATTAATCACACACCAATCCCAATTATGTTTATATTCTACCACAAATTTTTTTAGAGGTCAATACATTTGAGGCATTTTTATTTGTTTTTTTTAAGTTTGGCAATTCTGTTCAAAATCGCTTTGCAATATTCTACATTTACGTCAATAACCATTTCACCACGTATCAAATCATCTGTAATCTGTCACAAAAAATCTCTTGACCTTATGGTAAAATCTGCTATAATGTATATAGAGGTGATGTGCAGATGATAAAATCAATGAAAATAAAATTGTCAGGCGGTGAATTTGAAATAGTGCGTGGTACAGATTTTTCTGTCACAAGTGATAACCTCGCACATCTTATATATGAAGAAAAAGGTGTATGGCACGTTATAAGCGACCCATGTAAAGGAAAATATGCAAAAACGGTTATCACCCTGCCCTATCAGCATGTTTTTTCTAATATTTATATCGAAATGTCTGACGGGACGTTGAATATTTGCGATATAATCTGTGATAACTTTGAAATCCGTATCAGCGGGGCAAGTCTCGTGGCACAGACCATACATTCCCAAAATCTGTATCTGTCTGCGTCAAAGGCTGATGTACATATAAATGCAGATTCGGTAATGACCGATATTGACTGCGGATACGGCTGTGTCACTATGAATTTTAAAAGCTACAGCTTCGGGTACAAAATAAGCTCAAAATGCGGTATGGGGAATGTGTCATTAAACTCTGTTGTGTTGCCGAAAAGATATGTATCGGACAAAGGCGAACGCAGAATTAATGTTATATGTGGTATGGGAAACGTGAATATTAATGCATAATTCATAATGCACAATGCATAATTTTACACATATTTTTATCAATACCCCTTGAAATTTCCAATTTATTGGTGTATAATTACCTTAATATATTTATACAAAGGAGATTTAATCATATATGGGTACATTTATTGACGGATTAAAGGCGAAAGCAAAAGCAGACCTCAAAACAATAGTTCTTGCAGAGGGCGAAGAGCTAAGGACCATACAGGCTGCATCAATAGTAAAGGCAGAGGGATATGCTAATACTGTTTTACTTGGAAATCCTGATAAAATCAACAAGATTGCAAGTGAGGAAAATATTGACATTGACGGAATTAAAATCATTGACCCGTCATTGGGCAATGAGGAATTTGCAGAGTTGTTTGCAGAGCTGAGAAAGAAAAAGGGCGTAACAATAGAACAGGCACGTGAAACTGTCAAGGATCCGTTATACTACGGGGTTATGATGGTTAAGACAGGTCAGGTTGACGGTATGGTTGCAGGTGCGATAAATTCATCTGCTAACGTTATAAGACCGTCATTGCAGATACTAAAAACTGCTCCTGACACAAAGATTGTTTCGGCATTCTTTATTATGAATGTTCCTGATTGCGAATATGGCGAGAACGGCACATTCGTATTCGGCGACAGCGGACTTAACCAGGACCCGACAGCTGATGAATTATCAGAAATAGCAATTTCATCAGCCGCATCCTTTAAAACTCTTGTAGGCAGTGAGCCAAAGGTTGCGATGCTTTCATATTCTACATACGGCAGTGCAAAGCATGACCTTGTTACAAAGGTACAAGAGGCAACAAAGCTTGCTAAGGAAAAGGCACCCGAGCTTGCACTTGACGGTGAATTACAGCTTGATGCGGCAATCGTTGAGAGTGTTGGTAAGCAGAAGGCACCCGAGTCTGACGTTGCAGGCAGTGCAAATGTATTGATATTCCCTGACTTAAATGCAGGTAACATAGGTTACAAGCTTGTTCAAAGACTTGCAAAGGCTGAAGCATACGGCCCGATCCTACAGGGTATTGCGGCTCCCGTTAATGACTTGTCACGCGGTTGTACAGCAGAGGACATCGCAGGTGTTGTTGCAATTACCTGTGTTCAGGCACAGGCTAAATAAAATCAGGAATTTTTGAAAGGATACAAAAAAATGAAGATATTAGTAGTAAATGCAGGCAGTTCATCATTAAAGTATCAGCTTATTGATATGGACAACAAAAGCGTGCTTGCAAAGGGACTTTGTGAAAGAATAGGAATAGACGGCTCAAACCTACAGCACACATGTGTTGTTAAGGGACTTGATAAAATTAAAATAGAAAATCCGATGAAGGACCATGGCGATGCAATAAAGATGGTCATTGATGCATTGATAGACACAGAGCATGGTGCAATTTCGTCAATGGACGAAATTGGTGCCGTAGGTCACAGAGTTGTGCATGGTGCAGAGGAGTTTACAGACTCAACCATTATTACAGAGGCAGTGCTAAAGCAGCTTGAAAAATGCACACCGCTTGCACCGCTACATAACCCGCCAAACATTATAGGTATTGAGGCTTGTAAGAAGATTATGCCAAACACTCCGATGGTAGCTGTGTTTGATACGGCTTTTCATCAGACAATGCCGCCCGAGGCGTTTATGTATGCACTTCCGTATGAATACTATGAGAAGGACAGAATAAGAAAGTACGGTTTCCACGGCACAAGCCATAAGTACGTTTCACAGCAGGCTGTTAAAATACTCGGAAAGCCTGCCGAGGAGCTTAAAATCGTTACATGCCATCTTGGCAACGGCTCATCAATCACTGCCGTTAAGGGTGGCAAGTGCATAGATACATCAATGGGATTTACTCCGCTTGACGGTGTTCCTATGGGTACAAGAACAGGTTCAATGGACCCTGCTGTTATGACATTCCTTATGAACAAGGGTATGACAGCACAGGAAATTGACGATCTTGTAAACAAAAAGAGCGGTGTTGCAGGTGTGTCAGGTGTGTCATCTGATTTCCGTGACCTTGATGATGCAGTTCTTGAGGGTAACGAGAGAGCAAAGCTTGCACTTGATATGTTTGTATACCAGGTAAGAAAATACATCGGTGCATATGCGGCTGCAATGGGCGGTATAGATGCGTTGGTATTTACCGCAGGTATAGGCGAGAACAATGGTCCTATGCGTAAGGACATTGTTTCAGGTCTTGAATATATGGGTATCGCGATAGATGATGAGAAAAACCTCACTCGCGGTACAGTTGATGTATCAGCGGCCGATGCAAGGGTTAAGACTCTTGTTATTCCTACAGATGAGGAAATGATGATCGCCATAGATACACAGAGATTGGTAGAAGGTTAATAAAGACAGCGTAGTGGTTTTAAATGACTGCTACGCTTTTTTTACCCCATACAGCAGCCGCGGTGTATTTGCCTCAAATGCTCTAAACCGCAAGGGAAATGCATTTTCACCAAACACTCCACGACTGCTTCATAATTTCCAACCCTCTTGGTCGATATTGCGTTTTATGCTCCCATTTGACAAATTTCGCGTTTTATGCTATACTATGTATATCAAAACACAGAAAGGGCGATTTATATGAAGAAACGATTTGTTGTGTCGCTTATTTTGGCATTGTCCTTAATATCGGCTATAGCTCCTGCTAATGCGGCAAACGAGAATTGGCGCGATCCCTTTGTTACACGTATAATGAAAACAATTTCACAGGATCCATCATACACAGATGCTGTGCTTACTGACCTTGACCGAAATGGTATTCCCGAAGTGTTTATAATCAAAAAAGGCACATACGGCAAAATAGGTACAGGCTTTACAATGACCGACAACACAATTACTGAAATAGAGGTACCGTCAAATATTATCGGTGAGTGTCTTGAAAATATAGATGTATACGTAAAAAATGATACATATATATTTGTAGGTGCAGAGGTAGCACGTTATTCATCAACTATTATGTATTATAAGCTGGTACTTGCAAATAACAAGCTTACTGCAACTCGTATAAATAAGAGTGATGTGAGCCCCTATGCACATATAACATACGTTGATAAATACAGTAATAATCTGTTAGATAATGGATACCCGAACAGAAACAAGATATATGATTTTATCGCAAGCTACGATATGGTCAATGAAATCTCTGCGGTACGTTCCGTCGCAAATCTGCGTATTAACGGCGAGCTTGCTACTGTTACAGGCTATACTGTAAATGATTCTAACTATTTCAAGGTCCGTGACATTGCTATGCTTATGAGAAATACCTCGGCAAAGTTCAATGTTTCGTGGGATAGTGAATTAGAGGCAATTATGATTGACACGCATAGCGACTATGTTCCCATAGGCGGTGAGCTGTCAAGTGACATTGACCAGGATATGAACGTTGTTGAAAACAACACTCCAATATACGTTGACGGACGCCGTACGGCGATAACTGCGTATAACATAAACGGAAGCTCGTATTTCAAGATACGTGACATAGCAGATGCTGCAGGCTTTGAAATCCAGTGGGATGGCGGGTCACAGACGATTAATTTAATAACAGAGTAAAAAGCAGGGGATGTGAAAAAACAGCACCGATCGTTTGACGGCGAATTAATCTGTATCAAAATACAGATTAATTTCTAAAAAGCATTACATCAATTGTTTCGTAGAAAATCTGCAAATTTGCAGATTTTCTTTTATATTAAATGCCGTCAAACTACGAACGAAAACCGTCCCTTGAGTACACACGTACGCTACGGGATAACCCTCACAGCTATGCTGTTCGGCGGTTTTCGTCCGTTCTGCACTATTTTTTCGCATCCCTTGTCGAGATTATTAATTTTTTCAACATCCTGCTTTTTTATTCTGTTTCCGTATTCTCTATCTCTATGCTATCTACCTTATCGAGTTTTCTTACAATAGCACGTGTTCTAACACCTACAAGCTTATCAAGCTCGGCATTTGCCTGATTAAGCTTTGTCTGCGTTGCGCTGAGCACTGCATCAAATTTTTCAAATTCAAGCTTTACGTTTCTCAATACGTCCCATACCTCTGATGTCTGCTTCTGGATTGCCAACGTCTTAAATCCCATACGGATTGAGCTTAGCATTGCCGCCATTGTGCTTGGCCCTGCAACCATAATCTTGTATTTATTCTGCAATTCCTCTATAAGTCCTCGGTTTACCGCCTCGGCATACAACCCCTCAACAGGCAGGAACATAACCGCAAAATCAGTTGTGTGCGGCGGCGCTACATACTTTTCGTGTATGTCCTTTGCCTCGCCTAAAAGGCGGGTACGGAGCATTTTTGTTGCCGCCTCCACCTCTGATTTGTCGGCAGTTTCATATGCGTTAAGCAGTGCTTCATACGTATCGGCAGGGAATTTCGAGTCGATTGGCATATATGTAATATTACCTGAACTGTCAGGGAGTTTTATCGCAAACTCTACCACGTTTCTGCTGCCCGGTACTGTTGCGAAATTAGTTTCATACTGCGTCGGTGACAAAATCTCCTCAAGAATTGAGCCTAACTGCATCTCGCCAAGTATTCCTCGTGTTTTTACATTAGATAAAACCTTCTTCAAGTCACCTACTCCGCGTGATAGAGTTTGCATTTCACCTAAACCCTTATACACTTCTTCAAGCCGTTCTGATACAAGCTTAAATGACTTGCTTATTCTTGATTCCAACGTTTCCTGTAGCTTTTCATCGACAGTTTTACGTATCACCATAAGCTGTTCGGAGTTCTCGGTACGGAGCTTGTCGATTGCCTGCGTGTTCTCCTTACGCAACACATCAAGGCGGTTATCGAGTGTGGTTTTCAGCTCTCCCGTAGTCTTTTCAATCTGTGCAAATCGTTCCGTCTGCATCTGCCCGATTTCTCGCTGATTTTGCGTTATAATATCGCCAAAGTTTTTCATACACCGCTCTACCTCGGTACGTACGGCATCACCATTATCTTTTTTTGATTTTATAAGTATCATAACCGCACATAAAAGTGTAATTAAAGATATAATAAGTAGTAATATTTCCATTGCTTTCTCCTTTTGTTTTTATGTATTCATTTTACCACAAACAGCGGAGAAAATCAATATTAATTATCTGATTTCAGTTTTTGTGAGAGTTTTATAAGACACTTCTTTTCAATACGGCTCACGTATGACCTGCTTATGCCTAACGCATCGGCTATCTGCTGTTGAGTCAACCGCTTTTTTCCGCCCAAGCCGTAACGCCTGACCATAATTGCGTGCTCTGTCGGCGACAGCTCTGATGCCATTGCAGAATACAGCTCTTTTGCATCAAGGGAGGACGATATAATATCGGCTATATCAGGCTCATCACTTGGCAGAATGTCCGCTAATGTCATTGCATTTCCGTCTGTGTCTGTGCCTAATGTATCATCTATATAAACCTCCGCCTTTTGCTTGCGTGTTGATCTTAGATACATCAGGACTTCGTTTTCAATGCATCTTGACACATACGAGGAGAGCTTTTTGTTTTTGTCGGGCGAGAACGTATTTATGCCTTTTATCAGACCTATTGTACCGATTGAAATTATGTCCTCAGAATTGTTTTCCTCACTGTATTTTTTTGCAATATGTGCAACGAGGCGTAAATTCCGCTCAATTAAAACATCTCTTGCTTTCATATCCCCGTTTGCATATCTCTCTATGTATTCTGCCTCCTCCTCAGGTGTAAGAGGTTTTGGAAATGCCGCAGACCCCGACACATACCCCACCATCAATATGACAGTTCTTAGCCATTCATAGACCGCCTCAAGCATAATATCATCGCCTTTTCATATTTTTTAATATGTATATTCATAAAAGGCTTGGCAGGTTTGTATAAAAATAAGGCTGATACAGACTATGTTTGTCCGTATCAGCCTTTATTTCGTGAGTACTGCATTTTCAAAATTTAGTCGGTAATTTTAGTTACCCTCACCTTTTTAAATATCATAAATTACAAAATTTATAATTTTTCTCTTACGGATTCATTTTTGCTCCACATTCAGAGCAAAATTTTTGACCGTTCTCAACTTCCGTACCGCAATTATAACATACAGTTACATTGCTCTGCAACGAACCTCCACATTCAGGGCAGAATTTGACTCCAAAATCAACCATATTATGACAGTTAGGACATTCATTTGTCAATTTTGTTCCACATTCTTTACAGAACTTCATTCCTTTATTATTTATAGTTTTACATTTAGGACATTCCAATTGATTTTCTTCAAGAGTTTTTACTACACCCATACCATAAAGAGCTGTTTTTCCTCCGCTCATTATAAATCTCTCTATAAAATCGAATATCTCATCAGGCAGTTTCTTTTGCCGTATAGCTCCTATAGCAGATGTTACAAGCAACGGAGCAAATATAAACGCCCCTGCCACACCTGCACCTATTTTATCTGACCACTTGCCTGAGCCGATATTTACAGTTAATATATCGCCTGCAACCAGCATTTGTACCTTAATAGCGGAAGTAGTTCCCGATATAGCCTTCCATGTATCACCGTCCTCTTTTGCCTGGATCAGATAACCTTCTGTTGTTTTTTCACTTTCAGTAACAAGGTTTTTTTGTTCTCTTAAAAATAAAACGACAGCATCACCTACCATTTCAACTGTCACCTCGTCTAATAATCTAAATACTTTTGAATCAGCCATTTTTTTACTCCTTTTCTATTGTTATTTATACTAATTCATGTTGTTTCCAACAATGTTGAATTGTCAATGATGGGTGACACTTTTCTTAAAAAATAAAAAGTTCGCCCCAAATTACCCTTG
>CADBPJ010000224.1 GCA_902796445.1 uncultured Ruminococcus sp.
CATCATCATATAATTCAGTGACACTTTGACCTGATTTTGTAGAGGCTAAAACAACGGTTGTGCCATCACCTGCAAGCTGTAAATCATCACGATCGCCTGTTGCAATGAAACATTGCGTGTCACTTTCACCGCAAATACGTGAAACCGTACCTATTATATCATCAGCCTCGTACCCTTCAAGCTCATAGATGGGAATATTCATCTGACGCAGAATATCCTTCATAATAGGCAACTGCTCTCTAAGCTCATCGGGCATACCTTTTCTTGTAGCCTTATATTCAGTATAAAGCTTGTGACGGAATGTCGGAGCCTTAAGGTCAAATGCCGCAATAACATAGTCGGGGCAAATGTCTGTAACTAACTTATTAAATATATTTAAAAAACCGTAAATGGCATTAGTCGGAGTGCCGTTTGGGGCATTAAGCGTGCGTATACCATAATATGCGCGGTTAATTATACTGTTAGAATCAAGAATTAAGAGTTTTTTCATTTCAATATTCCTTTCGGATTAATCTACACTATATTTTATCCTACCAATCAAGCTTTGTCAAGTATTTCCGAGATTAAACATAGAAAAAGTTATTCATAATTTGTTCACAAAAAATATTTTGTATATTTACAATAATGTAATATGGAGGTAATAAGTACGTGTTATTATATAAGCGTAATCAAGAAAAACAGGAGGATAGAAAGATGAAAAAATATCCATACAGTGATTCTACGGATATGGTTGTATATGACCAGCCAATCCATAAGAAAAAGAAATCAAAGACATGGCGTGTAGCTTTAGTATCGGCACTTTCAGCAAGTGTATTGACAGTTGCATTGGGAAGCGGGGTACAGTTACTTTATGCAAATCATATATCGTCAGATAGTGAGTCTGGTAAGGTAGCATATTCGACAAGACAGCAGTCTGATGCTGCGGCGACAACACTTGCAAAAAAGAAACAGGGTGAGGTTCTTACTATCCCTGAGATTGCGGCGAAGGTTGGACCATCGGTTGTAGGTGTTATAAATAAAACACAGATGCAGTCGCAAAGATATTATACACCATTTGGCGGATACTATATAACACCTGAAACGGACGGAGAACTTGTTGAGCAGGGTTCAGGTTCAGGTATAATCATAACGACAGATGGTTATATTGTTACAAATCAGCATGTTATAGATGGTGCATCTGAGATTGAGGTTGTAATAAATACAGGCAAAACGCATAAAGCAGAGGTTGTTGGTCAGGACACAAAGACAGACCTTGCAGTTTTAAAAATCACACCTGATGCTGATGAAGAACTGACAGCGGCAGTGCTTGGTGATTCAACACTGCTTGAGGTTGGAGAATTGGCAGTAGCTATAGGCAACCCTATGGGTATGGAGTTTTCGGGCTCTGTAACAGCAGGCATAGTAAGTGCTGTAAACAGAACAATGTCGATTGAGAATAGAACATATAATCTTATCCAGACAGATGCTGCAATAAATAGCGGTAACTCAGGCGGAGCACTGATAAATCAATACGGAGAGGTTATAGGTATAAACTCTGTCAAGTTATCGACATCAGGCGTTGAGGGTATGGGCTTTGCAATAGCAATATCGGAGGCTAAGCCAATAATTAATGACTTGATGGAATCGGGCTACGTAACAGGCAGACCGTATGTAGGAATAAGTATAACAGAAACAAGATATGGTTTATTTATCACAGGTATTGAAGAGGGTAGCGGAGCAGAAGAGGCAGGTCTTAAGGTGGATGATATGATTCTTGAGGTAGACGGCACTGCTGTAAAATCCACATCTGAAATCAATGAAATCCGTGACAAGAAAAAACCTGGCGATACATTGAAGTTTAAGGTTTTACGTGAGCGAGAGACCAAGGAAATATCAGTAGTATTGAAAGAAAGCTCACAATAAAATAGCATTACAGTTTTAATTGGGGCATAATGCCCAATACCATCCTTTTTTTCATATGTCTCTGCGATAAAGCAGAGACCCCCCGAAAGCAAAGCGTGTCTTAATCCCCGACACGCTTTGTTTTTGTCTTGACAATGTAGGAGGTTTGATATATAATTACAGGGTAGATTACAGAAAGCGGGCTGACACATATGTGTATTGATATATATGAATATAAAACAGCAGAAATAACGGTTCTGTATGCTGGTGTGTCAAAACTTGATATAAACAAAGAATATCCTCAACTTTCCCAATATCGTAAAGAGAAAATAAAAAAGCTTAAGCAGAAAAAAGATAAAAAAATGTCTTTGGGTGCAGAACTGCTTTTAATTAAGGCGGTAAAGCTGTATTGTCCGAAAATCTTTCTTCCTTTAGAAATAGAAACCAACCGATTTGGTAAGCCTATGATAAAAGGAGCGGATAATTTGCATTTTAATCTTGCCCACAGCCAGGACATAGCAGTATGTGCAATTTCTGATAAGCCTGTGGGTGTAGACACTGAACATATATCACGCATAAGTGAAAAAATACGTGATAGGTACTTTACAGAAAATGAAAAAAAACTTGATTTCGGCTATATCTGGACACGCAAAGAAGCTGTCGTAAAGGCAGATGGCACGGGTATTAGTATAGGACTCGATACGTTTGATGTATCAAATGATACCACTACACTTAACGGCAGAACGTATACACTCAAAACGTTCAAATCCGAAGTCAGCGATCATTACATTTCTCTTGCTTGGTAATGGGGCGTTGCTCGTAGTTTACGATTTGGCGATACGAATCCCGTTTATATTCATCATCAGCAAGTGCAGGTATAAGGCCTGTGGCTTCTGTGTGCGATACGGCATTGTCATTCATATCAAGCTCGATCTTGTCGAGGATTTCTTTATTGTCAATATGTTTTTTCATAGTTGGGCTCCTTTTGTTAATCAAACGTTATATATGTATTATTTATAATCAAGGAGGTTATTATGCACAGAATTAAATCATTTGAGGTGGACCATACAAAGCTTGAAAGAGGATTTTATATTTCAAGAATAGACGGAGATGTTATAACATACGATATGCGGTTTTGTAAGCCCAATACAGGAGTGTTGCTTGATAATGAAACGATGCATACAGCTGAGCATATGATTGCAACATATATGCGTAACTCTGAAATTGCGGACAGCGTTGTATATTTCGGGCCGATGGGATGTCAGACAGGTTTTTATCTGCTTGTTCGTGATAATGTATTACCTGAAAAAGTGGTAGAAGTTTTACGTGATGCATTGCAGAAAACAGTAGATCATACAGGTGACGTGTTTGGCAACAGCGAAGTAGAGTGCGGAAATCATAAAACCCTGAATTTAGAAAAGGCAAAAACGGCTTGCAGAGAATATATGACAGTCTTAACAGGTGTAAATCAATATAATTAAGAGAAAGTTTCGTGGCTTTCTCTTTTTTTTGTAAAATTACTTGTAATTTCAGTAAAAAAATGGTATAATAATATGATGCAAAAATTATGAAGGGTGACAAAGTTTATGCATATAACCGATGATATGATAAAAAAACTATGCTCGGACATGGTTTACAGACACGGTGATGAATATTACAGAGATGGGCGTGTGCATATACGCAAGCGTTCCGAGACGGAAATATCTGCCGCTGTTGACGGAGAAGAGTTATATAATGTCTATATTTCCTTTGATGACGGACAGATAAAAAATGAACTTTGCACTTGTACTTATTATCAGACCATGCATTCACCATGTAAGCATATTGTGGCAGTTTTAAAACAGCGTATGGCAGAGCTTGACGAGGTGGGTTGCACGGAAAATGAGAATGATAAAATTGCATCATCATTATGCCGTGAGTTTTCCTCACATGGCGAACGTAAAAAAATACGTGCTATATTTGAACTCTTTATAAAATCAAACAGGGGTACGGGGGTTGATCCTGAATTTGAAATGTCATTGACATTACCTGATTGCGGCGGCAAGGTGCAAGGTCTTGAAAATTTTCTTGACTGTTATTTAACATACAGAGAATTTAAAGTTGACAGAACTAATACGTATTCAAGACGTGATATGTATTTTCCCGAAAATGAAGATAACATTATAAAGATAATGGCGGAGGTATACCAGACACGATCTTCGGGCATTGAGTTATATCGCAAATCATCATCTGAAACAGCATTTGGTTCAGCCGTTATGCGCAGAATGTTTCCATACCTTGCAAAGCTTGATTTTAAGCTGATTTTTGACGGAATATCAATAAATGGAGTTGAGATTGTAAAAGATGATCCCGATATTTTAATAGATGTTTTGGCATCAGGTACGGATATTGTTATGTCACTTTCTGAAAGCGGATTTGCAATAACGCCAAACGGCGAGTGGTTTTTCTATAATGACAAAATATATAACACGACATCGGAATGGCGTGATTATTTTATGCCAATATATCGCTCTTTATCGAATGAAAAACGTACTCAAATAACGTTTCGTGGTGACAACGCAATTCATTTTGCGGCACATGTTCTGCCTAAAATAAGAGGGCATCAGGGAGTTATACTAAACGGAGTAGACGAGATTATTGTAAACAGCAGGCCGAAGTTTACAGTTTTTTTAGAGGCAGATAAAGATGGAATATCCGCATCTCTCGTTGTAAAATACGGTACAATGCAGTTCAGGCTGCCTTCACCTGTCGTTAGTAATGATGAGAAGATTATAATAAGAGATTACAATGCTGAGGATAAGCTGATCAGATTATTCCACAGATTTGACAGACAAAATTACAGATACAGACTGTCAGATGATAAAGAAATATATCGTTTTATTTCCCGTGACTTGAAAAGGATAGATGAATATGCCCAAATCATTATGAGTGACAGTTTCAAGCATATTGATGTAAGTAACGATATAGATATAAAGGTAAATGCTCTATATGACAGCAAAGAG
>CADBPJ010000225.1 GCA_902796445.1 uncultured Ruminococcus sp.
TTATCCGTCAAATGGCGGTAATTTATTAAAAGACGATGGCACAGCTGAAAAAACGATGAAGGATGCAGGCTGGAAAAAAGACAAAAATGGGACATACTTCTATGCAGACAATGTAGGAATGACGTATTTTAGTGTTAATATTCTTGCAAATTCCGATGATATACAATGTATGAAAACAGCATCTGCAATATCCGAGTCAATGACAGAGATGGGTATGAAAAACACATTGATTACATGCCCGACGCAAGAATTTAATGACCGAATATTGTACGGAAATTACGATATGTATATAGATAAGATAACATTATTGCAAAATAATGATTTATCGCCGTTATTATCAAGCGGGAACAAGCTTAATTTTTCGGATGAGGAAACAGACATATTGTTGATGCAAACAGCAACAGTGTCAAATCCTGAAGAGAGTAAAGCTATATATGATAAACTGTTAAGCCGCATAAAGGAAATAGCACCTATTGCACCTGTGTGTTTTTTAAAAGAAAGCCTTATAACAAGTGCAAAGCTTAAATCGGGTGTTATTCCGTATATGCCCCTAACAGTTGCAAGAACAGAGAATTGGAGTGTACAATGACAGTTATAGTGTGCGGCGGAGGTGCCGCAGGAATGATGGCGGCAGGAACTGCGGCAGAATATGCGGATAAGGTCATACTCATAGAGAAAAATGACAGACTCGGAAAAAAACTTCGTATCACAGGAAAAGGCAGATGTAATATAACAAATGCCTGTGAAATAGAGGATATGATAGGAATGTATCCTGTAAACGGTAAGTTTTTGTATTCAGCACTCTATACATTTACAAATGACAATATAATAGACTTGCTTGAAAGCTATGGTGTTAAAACAAAAACAGAACGCGGAGGACGTGTGTTCCCTGTAAGCGATGATGCGCGTGATGTTGTCAGTGCAATGAAAAAATATGCTTTAAAGCCTAATGTCGAGCTTATAAAAGGAGAGGTTAAATCTCTTATAACAGAGAATGGTAAAATAAAAGGTGTAAAGACTGATATGGGCAAATATATGGCAGATAAAGTCATTCTATGTAACGGAGGGGCATCATATCCTCAGACAGGCTCTGATGGCTCAGGGTACAAGCTTGCAAAAAGTGTAGGTCATACCATAATTTGTCCTACGCCATCTTTAGTGCCGCTTACAACATCGCAAAAATGGTGTAAGGACTTAATGGGACTCTCTCTTAAGAATGTAGAAGTAAGAGCATACAACTTAAATAATAAAAAGCTTTATTCGGGATTTGGCGAAATGCTATTTACTCATTTTGGAGTATCGGGACCGCTTATTTTATCACTGTCGGCACATATAAAAAAAGAAATTAAAAATGGTGTATACATAACCATTGATTTGAAACCTGCCTTGACAGTGGAACAGTTGGATTTGCGGATATTGAGAGACTTTGAGAAACAGAAGAACAAGCATATTGTAAATGCTCTTGATGCTCTCTTGCCAAAGAAACTTATCCCTGTAATAATAGAGCTTGCGGATATTCCGCCTCATAAGGCAGTATGTGAGATAACAAAGGCGGAGCGAAAAAGGCTTACTGATGTATTAAAATGCGTGCGTATTGATATTACTGGATTTAGACCTATAAACGAGGCTATAGTTACATCAGGCGGTGTTAAAACAAGCGAAATAAACTCTTCAACAATGGAGTCAAAATTAATAAAAGGATTATATTTTGCAGGAGAAATTATAGATGTAGACGGCTATACAGGAGGATTTAATCTTCAGGTGGCATGGTCAACGGGCTATCTTGCAGGAATAAATTAGGAAAGGTAAAAAGAATGATGAGAGCAATAAGAGGTGCAACAACAGCAGTTTCAAACACACGTGAAGCGATATTTGACGCTTCAACTGAAATGTTGGAGGAAATTATAAGACTAAATAATATAAATCAAAAGGATATGGTAGATGTTATATTCACTGTAACTCCTGATTTGACAGCTGTATTTCCTGCGGCTGCAGTAAGGAAAATGGGTATAACAGACGTACCGTTACTTGATATGTCCGCTCCTGATGTTTGCGGGGGATTAAAAATGTGTATTCGTGTAATGGTGCATATAAATACAGATATGGAAAATCGTGATTTAAAACACGTTTATTTACGTGGAGCAAAGGTGCTTCGTCCCGACCTTGTGAAGAATAATAAAATTTCTGTTGCAATAGACGGACCTGCGGGTGCAGGTAAAAGCTCTGTTGCGAAAAAAGTAGCAAAGGATATGGGATATGTGTATATTGACACAGGTGCAATGTACAGATCCGTTGCTGTATGGGCAATAGAAAACGGGGTTGATTATAATTCAGATATGCTTATAGACTCGCTTGATAAGATACATATTGACATAAAAAACAGTGATGATATACAGCGTATATATTTAAATGGTAACGATGTTACCGAGCGAATACGCCAAAATGATGCATCTATGGGTGCATCAGCAGTTGCAACAATCCCTGAGGTACGTACGTTTTTGGTAGATGCACAGAGAGAAATGGCAAAAAAAGGCGGAGTGATTATGGACGGACGTGACATAGGTACTACTGTTTTACCGAATGCAGAGCTAAAGATATATCTGACTGCATCAGTTGAGGAGCGTGCAAACCGCAGATATAAAGAGTACCTTGAAAAGGGAATAGACTGTAATTATGAAAGTATAAAGGAAGATGTAATAAAGCGTGACCATAATGATATGACACGTAAGGTATCGCCGTTAAGACAGGCAGAGGATGCCCATCTTGTTGATACGTCTTGTATGAGTTTTGATGAATCTGTCGATATGATTAAAAAACTGATTAAAAATACGGAGGAAAAAAAGTAATGCTGTATTCATTTGCTATTGCACTTGTGAAATTTGTAATGTTCTTTGTGTTCCGCATAAAGAAAACAGGAATAGAGAATGTGCCGAAAAGTGGGGGTGTTATCCTTGCAATAAACCATAAAAGCGATTTTGACCCTGTAATGATAGGTATTACATCACCAAGAAAGCTCAACTTTATGGCAAAGGCGGAGCTGTTTAAAAATAAACTTTTCGGCGGACTTATAAAAAGATTGGGCGCTTTTCCTGTGCACAGAAATTCAGGAGATGTGGGAGCTTTAAAAACATCATTTAAGATACTTAATGCAGATGGTGCAATGCTTATATTCCCGGAGGGAGGACGTGTGAAAAAAGGCGAAAAACGCCATGCTAAACCGGGTGTAGCAATGATTGCACAGAAAACGAATGTGCCTGTAATTCCTGTATACATAGGCGGAGAATATAAATGGATGCACAAGGTTACAGTAACATACGGAAAGCCTATATCATTTGAAGAATATCAAGGCCAGAAACTCTCATCAGACGACATTCAATTACTTGCTGATAATATTCTTAACGAAATCTATAGTTTAGGACAGGGGTGATTTTAGTGCCGATAAAGGTTGCGGAAACTGCAGGGTTTTGTTTTGGAGTAAAACGTGCGGTAGATGCGGTTTATGATGCGATAGAGCAAGGTAAAAAAATAGCTACATTAGGAGATATTATACACAATAGACAGGTTACAGATGATTTATCGTCAAAGGGTGTGTATTCCTATGAAAAAGTTGAGGATATACCAAAGGATCATATAATAGTAATTCGTGCACATGGTGTAGGCAAGGATGTGTACGAAAAAATAGGTAACAGGGAATACATTGACTTGACCTGCCCGTTTGTATCAAA
>CADBPJ010000226.1 GCA_902796445.1 uncultured Ruminococcus sp.
AATTTGCTTGCCCGGTGATGTGGTATTCGGTGCAGGCGGCGGAGTGTTATTTATACCCTCACATCTTGTAGCTGACGTTGTAGGAAATGCGGCAAAAACACAGGTTAAGGATTTGTTCGGCTTTGAAATGATAACACTCAACAAATTCACAACTGCTCAGATAGAAAAAAATACATGGACAAAGGATATGCTTGATCTTCTTATGGACTTTATTGAAAAGGACGACAGAGCAGCAGAATACAGAGGCCTTGATTGGTCACATGAGTATGATTTAGCTATAAATGGTGATCCAAATGATACTCAGTCAGCGTTATAATCTTTATATTTCATCATGCCATGAGAACGGCGGTATATATCACTGTAATTTAAACAGAAATGGTGAAATTGAAATTTGTGATAAACTCTCTTTGCCTAAGGTTATGTACACAGTGATAAAAAATAATAGTCTATATGCAATTTTAAGGTCTCCTTTTTCGGAAAACAATGATAGCGGAATTGTAAGAATTGACTTGTGCGAAAATGGCAGTATGAGAACAGTAGGTGAAATACATTCCACTAAAGGTGAGGTGGGTTGTCATTTGTATGCAGACAATGATGATTTATATGCTGTAAATTATATAAGCGGCAGTGTTATCAAACTACCCGATACACTGGTAATTCACAAAGGTAAAAGCGTAAATATAACAAGACAAAATGCACCCCATACTCACTATATAAATGTATCTCCAAACGGAAAATACATTTATGTAACAGATTTGGGGACTGATAAGATTTATACCTATGATAAAAATCTGAATTGTATAAATACGACATCTGCATCTCTCGGTGCAGGACCGAGACATTTAGCATTTTCTGATGATGGAAGATATGCCTTTTGTGTAAACGAGCTATCCTCTACTGTAGCAATGTATAAAATATCAGATGATAAGCTGATTTTAGTTGATGAAAAAAGTACGCTTTTTGGCGGTAATCCCGAAAGTACCGAGGCGGCTGTAAGATGCAAAGGAAAATTTGTATATGCATCAAACAGAGGTGATGATTCGGTTGTGGAATTATCCTTTGATGAAAAAGGCTTAAAACAGGAGAAAAGGTATGATTGCGGTGGAAAATCACCAAGAGATTTTGACATAATCGAAGATCTGATTATATGTACAAATGAACTGTCAGATAATGTTAGTGTGATAAATAAAAACGGTGAGATATTGTCTGAATTAAAGAATATTGCTAATCCTCTATGTGTATCATATCAACATACTATGACTTTAAAGTAGTTATGGAAAAAAGCTCTGATTTTCGTAATTCCTAATGAAGCTTTTGCTTCTTAGAATCTAAAGACTTAACTTTTACGCTGATGAAAAATGAATAATTGCTGTGGTTTTCCTTACGGGAAACTTGAATTTATGATATACTAAATTCACGGTGAAATCTAATAAATCTGATACCCGAATTATTCGGCTTTTCCAAAACAAAAATCCTATCGCAATATAGGATTTTTGTTTTGTATTATTCATTATTAATTATTAATGCAAGTTTTCTTTGCGGAAAAATTGCTGAAAATCTTGACAATGGTATGAGTCTGTGGTATAATAATACGAGTAAGCCAAAACGGGCAAAGCTTGACTTTGTTCCGTTTTTATTATGTTAGTGGCGATTTAGACGATTACAAAGGAGAAATTATGACATCATTTAAATACATTAAACCAAAGCTGTTCAGTGTAATGAAAACATATACGAAGGAGCAATTTGTCAAAGATATTATTGCAGGAATTATAGTGGCGATAATTGCACTACCATTATCAATCGCCCTTGCGATTGCATCGGGTGTAAACCCTGAACAAGGCTTATATACGGGAATAATTGCGGGATTTTTTATATCATTTTTAGGCGGAAGCCGTGTTCAAATCGGCGGTCCCACTGCGGCATTTGTTATTATCATTTATGGTATAATTGCAGATTACGGAGTGAACGGACTTACTGTTGCTACCCTTATGGCAGGTCTTATTATGATTTTCATGGGTCTGTTTAAGCTTGGCAGTCTTATAAAATTCATTCCAAAGACTATAACTGTTGGATTTACTTTAGGAATAGCTTTCGGTATATTTGTAGGTCAGATTAAAGACTTTTTCGGACTTGATATGGGTGCTGTTCCATCTGATTTTATTGAGAAAATAGGCGCTTATGCTGTGAATTTTCACTCTATTGCACCTATGACAACAGCCGTTGGCGTATTGGCAATTCTTATCCAGATTTTCTGGCCGAGGATTTCACAGAAAATACCCGGCTCACTTGTTGCAATTCTTGTTACAACCGTGCTTGTTGCGGTCTTTAAAATGCCTGTAGCAACAATAGGTGATTTATACACAATAAAGTCAGGGTTACCGCAGTTTGCTATACCTGAAATATCATTTGAGCTTATTAAAAAGCTGATTTCCCCTGCATTTACCATTGCGGTTCTGGCATCGGTTGAGTCACTTTTATCATGCGTTGTAGCAGACGGAATGATAGGTGGACATCACCGCTCAAACGCAGAGCTTGTCGGTCAGGGCGTAGGAAATATATTCTCGGCACTTTTTGGCGGTATTCCTGCAACAGGTGCAATAGCACGTACTGCGGCAAACGTCAAAAACGGCGGAAGAACTCCTATAGCAGGTATAGTTCATGCACTTACATTGCTTTTGATACTGCTGTTTTTGATGCCTTATGCATCAATGATACCTATGAGCTGTCTTGCTGCTATTCTGATTATGGTAGCATACAATATGAGCGGCATAAAAGGCTTTGTACATATGCTTAAAACTGCACCAAAGAGTGATATTACAGTATTACTTGTGACTTTTGTGTTGACTGTTGTATTCGACCTTGTTGTTGCAATCGAAATAGGTATGGTATTGGCAGTATTCTTGTTTATGAAACGAATGGCTGACACATCAGATGTAAAGGCGTGGATATACAAGGAAGAACTTGACGAAAACGAAATATCCGAGCATACGGACCTTAAATATGTACCGAAAAACACAATGGTATATGAAATATCGGGTCCTATGTTCTTTG
>CADBPJ010000227.1 GCA_902796445.1 uncultured Ruminococcus sp.
AACAATGCCCAAGACGATCAGCATTATTATTTTGTATCGTTTTCTGCGTATTTTCTTTATGTTCTTTAAGCGATCTTCAACCTCATGTGCCTTTTTGCGTGCAAGCCGTTCCTCCTTAAGCTCTTCAATCAGTTCCATTTTGCCTTTCTCCTGGCGGACTGACATATTACACTTATCGCAAAAACGCGCATCGTCGGGCAATGTTTTGCCACAGTTTTTACAATACACTCGCAAACCTCCTCTCAGGGTAATTATATAACCATTATACTAAAATGCATACAATATTTCAAGTCTTAATTCTTTAAGCTGTTAATCGGTGCAGGAATACGTCCGCCGCGTGATACAAATTTCTCACTTGAATACGGCTTTACACTCATAATCGGGCCCGTACCCAAAAGACCGCCAAACTCTACAGTATCTCCCTCGCTAAGTCCGGGTGCCGGGATAATACGTACTGCTGTGG
This sequence comes from uncultured Ruminococcus sp., assembly GCA_902796445.1. GTDB lineage: Bacteria > Bacillota > Clostridia > UBA1381 > UBA1381 > Ornithomonoglobus. The sequence goes on from CADBPJ010000227.1 coordinate 464, forward strand.
TTTTCTGGTTTATCATACCAATTGCCGCCTCGTCTGCGATGATGGCAGAAATTGTTGATGCCGTTGTGTCACCGGGTACGGCTATCATATCAAGTCCAACAGAACATACACACGTCATTGCTTCAAGCTTTTCAAGTGATAATGCACCACATTCTGCCGCCGCAATCATACCTGCATCTTCACTTACGGGTATAAATGCTCCCGAGAGTCCGCCTACATAGCCTGATGCCATTACACCGCCCTTTTTCACTGCATCATTAAGCAGTGCAAGAGCCGCTGTAGTTCCGTGAGTACCGCACTTTTCAAGGCCCATTTCTTCTAATATGTACGCAACACTGTCACCTACTGCAGGTGTCGGTGCCAGAGATAAGTCAACTATTCCGAAAGGAACCCCAAGTCTTTTTGATGCCTCCTGTGCCACAAGCTGTCCCATTCTCGTTATCTTAAATGCCGTTTTCTTAATTGTTTCCGCAACTACACCGAAATCCGCACCCTTTACTTTTTCCAATGCACACTTAACAACACCAGGGCCTGAAACACCTACGTTTATAACGCACTCGCCCTCGCCCTCGCCTAAGAATGCACCTGCCATAAATGGGTTATCCTCAACTGCGTTACAGAATACCACAAGCTTTGCACAAGCAAATCCTTGCGTTTCCTTTGTAAGCTCCGCCGCTTCCTTTACTATCTCGCCCATACGTTTAACAGCGTCCATATTAATTCCTGCACGTGTTGAGCCTATATTTACACTTGAACATACTATATCAGTATCAGAAAGTGCCTGCGGAATAGATTCTATAAGTATTCTCTCACCGTTTGTAAAGCCCTTATGTACTAATGCACTGTAGCCACCGATAAAGTTTACTCCAACCGCCTTTGCCGCCTTATCAAGTGTCTTTGCAATGCGTACGCACTTGTCAATATCAGGATTTTCCAACGCATCTACTAACGTTGCAACAGGGGTTACGGAAATTCTCTTGTTGATAATCGGTATTCCGAACTGTTTTTCTATGTCCTCGCCTGTTTTTACAAGGTCCTTTGCATATGTAGTTATCTTATTATATACCTTTTCGCAAACTCTGTCTATATCAGGGTCTGCGCATGATTTTAACGATATACCCATAGTAATAGTACGTATGTCAAGGTTCTCGTTATCAATCATATTTATGGTTTCTATAATTTCAAACGGATTTATCATTGCCGTATCTCCTTATATTCTGTGCATAGATTGGAAAATCTCCTCGCGCTGAACGTGTATAGATAATCCCATTTCTTTTTCAGCTACAGCTAATTTGTCGTTAATGTCTGATATTGATACGTCCTTACTGTCAAATTCAATCATCATTATCATTGTAAACATATCCTGCATAATCGTCTGGGATATGTCTATTATATTTACGCTGTTTTCAAACAAAATATTACTTACTTTTGCAATAATTCCTTTTTGGTCTTTACCAACCACCGTTACGATTGCTTTCATAGTTTTTCCCTTTCATTTCTTAAAGTGCGCGCTGGCGTACCGCCTCATACATTAACACAGCCGCCGCTACAGATGCATTGAGTGAATTAATCTCGCCATACATTGGTATCTGTGCAATAAAGTCACACTTTTCACGGACAAGTCGGCTTACGCCCTTGCCCTCACTACCTACTACAATGGCTATCTTTCCCTTAAAGTCAATGTCATACATACTCTGTCCGTCCATATCCGCCGCCGTTATCCAGAAGCCTCTCTCCTTCAGCTCGTCTATGGTTGAGGCAAGGTTTGTAACTTTTGCTACAGGAGTGTACTCCACTGCGCCTGCAGATGTTTTCATAACCACGCTGTTTACACCTGCACTGTCCCTTTTAGGAATAATAACCCCGTCAGCCCCAACGCAATTTGCAGTTCTTATAATGGCACCCAAATTGTGCGGGTCGGTTATTTTGTCGCAGATTATTACGAATGCGTTGTCCTTACCGCTTATAATATCGTTTACCGATACGTAGCTATAGGCACTTATCATTGCAATAACACCCTGATGATTTTCACCGTTTGCCATACGGTCAAGTCTTGCTCCGTCTGCCTGCTGTATAACGATATTGCGTTTTTTCGCCTCATCAATTACAGGGATTAGTGACTTTGCATAAGGACCGCTTTTGATTATAATTTTATCAATAGGGTGTGAGTTTTTGAGTGCCTCAAGCACGGGTGCACGACCAAAGATTATGTCTTCCATATATACCTCTCAATAGTACAAACCACATAAAGCGGAACAAGGAATTTTCCTTTTGAAAATTCCTTATGTTACAGCGCATTCTCTATGGTTTTGTCCTTCTTACAATTCCTTCAAATTATTTTGATAGGAACTTATCGTGGATTGCATTTACTGCACGCTCTGCATCGTTCTGTGCAACAAGCACTGAAATCTTGATTTCAGATGTAGCTATCATCTTTATGTTAATATGTGCATCTGACAACGCCTCAAACATCTTTGCGGCAACACCTGAGTTGTTCACCATACCCGCTCCGACGATTGATACCTTTGATATGTCACTTGCAGACTTAATCTCACGTGCCTTAATCATACCATTGTTCTCTTCAAGGAGTTTCAATGTTGCATCAAGATCGCCCTCAGCAACTGTAAAGCTAATATCCTTTGTCTTTCCGTCGCCGATTGACTGCAATATAAGGTCAACAGATATGCCTGCCTTTGCAATCATCTCAAATACCTGAAATGCTTTCCCCGGTGCATCCTCTACTCCGCATAGCGCTATTCTTGCACAATCGTTATCTCTTGTAACTCCTCTTACGAGCATTTTTTCCACTTGTGACTCCTCCTTTACGTACGTTCCCTCGCTATTGTTCAAGCTTGAACGAACAGACATTTTTACATTATATTTCTTTGCCATTTCAACACTTCTGTTATGAAGTACGTTTGCGCCCAATGATGCAAGCTCAAGCATTTCGTCATATGAAATTTCCTCAAGCTTATATGCTGATGGGCAAATTCTCGGGTCGGTTGTGTATACGCCGTCAACGTCTGTGTATATCTCGCACAAGTCAGCGTGCAATGCTGCCGCTAACGCTACCGCAGATGTATCTGAGCCGCCTCTGCCGAGTGTTGTTATATTATCGTATTTGCTTATACCCTGGAAGCCTGCCACAATAACTATCTTGCGGTTATCAAGCTCCATCATAAGACGTTCTGTGTCAATTGTCTTAATCCTTGCCATGCCATGCTTTGTGTCCGTCTTAACTCCTGCCTGCCAGCCTGTTAGAGAAACAACAGGATAACCAAGCTTTTCGATTGCCATTGCAAGGAGCGATATTGAAATCTGCTCGCCTGTTGAAAGAAGCATATCCATCTCACGTTTTGACGGGTTAGGATTTATCTCCTTTGCTTTCTCGATAAGATCATCGGTTGTGTCGCCCTGTGCAGAAACTGCAACGACTACATTATTGCCTTCCTTATAAACATCTGTGATACGTCTTGCAACGTTCATCACTCTTTCGGCATCACGTACTGACGTGCCGCCGTATTTTTGAACAATTAGTGCCATCTTTTTATACCCTTTCCGTAGAATTTACTTTATTGATCAGGTGTTTCCCACACTACCGAGCCTACATTGTCACATTCTAAGACAGTGCATCGCCATTTACGGGAGCTTAGGCGGAAGAAGCTTTCCATTTTATATGCAAATTCTTTTCCGTCACCCTCAATTATTGACATTATTGTTGGCCCAGAGCCGCTTAAATATGTGGCAAGTGAGCCGTTTTCGTATGTTTTTTCAAATATATCGTCAAAGCCGTCTATATAGCTTTTCCTATACGGCTGATGAAGCTTGTCAGCAACACCATATTTTAATTCCGAAAAATCACCCGCTACAAGAGAATGATAAAGCATCAATGATGATGAAATATTTGATGCTGCATCTTGTCTTGATACGAAATCCGGCAGTGTGCCTCTTGATTTTTTCGTTGCAACGAAGAAATCAGGTATCATAACAACGTATTTTAAGTCATTTACAAGCTTTGTGCTTTTTACAACAGTTCTGTCATCAATATTTGCCGATATGCATAATCCGCCGTAAAGCGCGGGTCCTACGTTGTCGGGGTGTCCCTCCATTTGAGATGCCATATGCAGAATATCTGTATACCGAAGCTGTCTGCCCGAAAGCACGTTTGCCGCCAACATTCCGCCCACAATACATGCACTTGATGAACCAAGACCGCGTGTCATCGGGATTTTGCTGTTCTGTCTTATAAATAACCCCTTTGGGTGATAATCTGTCCTTTCAAACACTCGCTCCATTGCACGATAGATAAGGTTATGCTTATCATTATGCACTGTATCTCCGCCTGTATTGCTTATAATTTCAAGTCCGCTTTTACGTTCTGCAACTTCAACTACGGAGTAAAGATTAAGTGCTATTCCAAGTGTATCAAACCCTGCTCCCATATTTGCACTTGAGGCAGGAACTCTGACACAAATCATCAGTTAAGAACTCTTATTGCGGACTTAACCTTGCCAAGTTTTGATTTTAATAATTCACAAGAATCTAACGACATAGGCTCGGTCATAAATACTACTGTACCGTTTTCGCACAAGATAATATCGGCGTTTGTTACCGCCTTAACCTCATCTTCGGTGTTTTCGCAACGTACTAAGTATGCAAAATCATTGCCTGTACTCTTCATTACGTCACCTCGAGCCTTTTTCCAGCCGATTATCTTACGACGTGATGCATGGATTGCAGAATCAACTATGTCAGCTACAACTGCCGATGCTGTAGGAAGCTTACCTGCGCCTGCGCCGTAGAACATAACGTCACCCACTGCATCTCCTGTTATTAATATGCCGTTCATTACACCATTGATACCGGACAGCATATTCTCATTTTTAATAAACATCGGTGCAACGTGTGAATATACCTTACCTCCATCAAACTCAGCATAGCCTATAAGCTTTATCACTCCGCCTGCCGCCTCTGCTGCGTGCACATCATCAAGTGTTATGTCAGCTATTCCCTCTGTCGCAATTCTCTCACAGTCTACCTCTGTGCCCGATGCAAGGCTTGACAGTATTGCAATCTTTCTGCAAGCATCATGTCCCTCAATATCTGCGGCAGGGTTACGCTCTGCATATCCCATTGCCTGTGCATCTGATAATGCCGTTTCAAAGGATTTGTTATTTGTAAACATCTCATGAAGAATATAGTTGGTTGTACCGTTTAAGATACCTGCTATTCTCGTTATATTGTTTGCCGCAAGGCATCGGCTCAACGGTCGTATTACAGGGATACCGCCGCCAACACTTGCCTCGAACAGATAGTTTACATTCTTTTCCTCTGCAATCGCCAAAAGCTCTGTGCCGTATGTTGCCACAAGCTCCTTGTTTGATGTAACAACACTCTTGCCCGCTTCAAGCATAGATTTTGTAAATTCATAAGCAGGATGAAGTCCGCCCATTACCTCTGCAACAACCGTAACCTCACTATCATTTATAATATCATTAACATCTTTTGTGAACAATTCTTTTTCGGGATGGTCGTCAAAATCACGGATATCAAGAATGTACTTGATTTCTATCTTTTCACCTGCATTGTCTGCAACACGGCATGCATTGTCTTTGATAATATCATAGACACCGCTGCCTACAGTTCCGTAACCCATTATTGCAACCTTTGCCATTGTATTTCCCCCACTCTTACTTTCTAATTAGATATAATAACTCATTATATCATAATATTTTTTTAGTGTCAATTGCGTTTTTTGAACTAAAGATGACAGTATACATCATTTTTTTTGTTGATTACAACTAAATTTACTACACTATTCCTACCACTATTCCGCAAACAACTACTACTGCGCATAAAATCTTAAACAGTGTATTCTTCTCGCCGAACACGAATTTTCCGCCGAGAATTGTAACTATGACCGCGCCTTGCTTTAGGAGTGTCAAAGGTATTACCTCGCCTGTACGATTTGCATTAAACAACGCCCTGTCACCAATGACAAATGCAACCGCAAGAATTATAAGCCAATAGTTTTTATAAATCATTTTCCAATCTATTTTTATATGCTTTATTGTTATATGTACAAAGTACATTAAGGTCAAAAATAAAAGATACCAGAATTGAAGCTGAGATGGCATTATACCTCTTTCGGGTTGCATAAACCACTTATCAAAAATCTCTGAACATGAATTCATAAGACAGGAAACAAGGACAAGCGCTACATATTTAACCTGTATGTTTTCTCCCTTGCCTATGCTGTTATTTGAAACGTTGAGCATTACCAATCCATCAATGACAAGGACCATACCTATCGCCTTGCCAAGAGTAAGGTTCTCGCCAAATATAATAATACTTAAAACCGATGTTATAACCACCCTTGACATATCCATTAGCCCGTAAAAGCCTATAGGTAAGCTCTCTATCGCATAAAATGAACATATCCACGCAACATATATTACCGCAGACTTAACGAAAATCAACGGCAGATACACTGTTTGTCCATTAAAAATTGCCACTGCCTCCCCCGTCTTTGGCAAAACAAGAATAAAGCTTAAAAGCGTATAGAAAAACAACACCTCAAGCTTACTGCTTTTTGTAAGGGCGATTTTCTTCATTACGTCACGTCCGCCCTTTAACACGCCGTAAAGCGCCGCTTGTACTATCCACATAGTATTTCCTCCGTTGTTAATGGGGATGTATAAAAAGTAGCGCCGAACATCTATTTTTACACATCCCATAAAATATATAACTTATAATTTTTGTTCCTTTTATGGTACACTACTAAAAAAGGTACTTGCAATTTCAAAAAAGGTATGCTATAATAAATCTCGAACAGGTGTTCGGAACGATTGTTTGATTTTTATTTAAAAAGGAGATTATTATGGAACCTTGTACTTATTTTATAATAGCGATAATTTTATTTTTGACATCACTCGGAGCAATGTCACACACTGCGGCATTGGCTATATTTGCCGTTGCCGTAATATCTCTTGCAGGTGGACTTTACACCAAATTCCTGCTTAGATAATTAGTTCAGATATTCATATACCATCTTTGATAATTCAATAAATTTATCTATTTGCCCATAGGCGTCGTTTAAGTCGTCGCCTATGATGCAAAGAATATATGTACCGCTCGGTCCAAACACGATTGCCGCATCACCCTGGATATAGTCAAGCTCGCCTGTCTTGTTGGCAGTTACCACAGTATCAGGTATTCCTGCAGGGATTTTCTGCGTGTGCTGTTGCTGTTTCAAAAGAGCTAAAAGCTTGTCCGAACATTCCTTGTTTACTATAATCCCGTCAAGAACTCCCCTTAAAAATGCACAGCAATCATTTACTGATGTAAAGTTATAGTTCTTATGCTCGCCTTGATAGAATGTTCCTGTATCAAGAAAGCCTGAAGCTTGGGCAAGCTGTGTCACACGCGACATTCCGTTTGAGTAGGAGCCGCCGCCAAGCTGTCGGGCAAGATATTTCCATGCATCATTGTCACTATATGTAATCATCTTACGCAGTTCGTCATTTACCTTTGCAGTTTCTGTCATATTACCGTCCGAAATTCTCTGATATACCGTCTGTGCCACAAACAGTTTTATAAGACTTGCGGAGTATACCTGATGGCTGTTTATTGAAATTCTGTTACCTGTTGTATAATCCTCAAAGCATAGCGACCAATCCCCCTGCCAGTCTGACATTTTCTCTTTAAGCATTTCTTCAAGTGCAGTATAATCAGGCATTGTTATCTTTATACGCCGCGAACTGTCAACACACATCATCACAAGCTTTACTGCATCCTCCCTTGTTATCTCTTTTGTTGGTGAGAATGACTCAGCAATACCGCCATCAAGCATTATGCCTCTGTTATATACGGCAAGTGATTCGTCTTTATACATATATGTACTCTCATATGGCAATGTTTTTGCCTCATTTATTATATCTTCGTCCTTTACAAGCTCATATATTACCGCACCAAACTGCTCGCGTGAAAGTGCCATACCATCATTTGGCAAGCTGTCCTTCCATAAGCCGTATTTCTGTGCTTTTTTTATGTATTCGCTCTCCTTATCCTCTGAATAATAGCTGTAGGAACGATCTTTCTCCTTTTTATCCTCGTACATTGCCACAACCGCATATGCTGTTTCGCCTGCCGTCATAGGCTCTGTTTTTCCATATACACCATCTGTTCCGCCCATTATAATGCCCTTTTCATAAACGGCAAGTATATCCGCATCCGTTTCATCATTTACATCACTCCATACAGGGTGCCGTTTTTCATCATTTTTTTGGGTCGACTGCGGTATTATTGCAGTAATGCCCCAAAATATAACAACCAATATTGCTAAAAACCTGAAAAATACAGCTGTCGTATGTTTCAAATCTTTTCACCCTCCTTCAGCAATCGTTCACAAAGTCCCGTAAATCGTTTTGTGTAGGAATTGTTCCTTACCATACTTTCTATCACTCTGTCACTGCCCACAAGTACAACCATTGTTTTTGCACGAGTGATTGCTGTGTATAATAAATTCCTTGTAGTAAGCATCGGCATATGCGTAAATACAGGCATAATCACATATCCGAACTCACTGCCCTGACTCTTATGCACTGTTATTGCATACGCCAAATCAAGCTCCTCTGCGTTGGTGAACGGATATTCCACAATCTTTCCGTCATCAAAGGATACTATCATATACCTCTCGTCTGTATGTATCGAGTCGATAATACCCATATCGCCGTTATATATTCCCATACCTTTTTCGCCGGCAGTAGTGGTATACTCAATATCATAGTTGTTCTTCGTCTGCATTACCTTGTCGCCCTCACGGAATATCGTTTGCCCGTATTTATATTCCTTTTTAATCGTGTTTGGCGGGTTTATGACAGACTGCAAGGTTTTATTCAGTGCAACAGTACCGATTAATCCTTTTTTCGTAGGTGTCAGTATCTGTATATCTGTTATGGGGTCTACACCGTAGCTTTCGGGCAACCGTCTTTGGTAAAGGTCTGTAACAGTCTCTGACACTGATGTAGGATCATTTCGTCTCATAAAGAAGAAATCACGTGTTCTGTCCGTAAGCTCGGGCATTTCGCCGTTATTGACCTTATGTGCATTTACGATTATAAGACTTTCCTCCGATTGGCGGAAAATATCTGTCAGTTTCACTGTTGCAACCTTATCAGAGTCTATAATATCACGCAGTACATTACCTGCACCCACAGATGGTAGTTGGTCACTGTCGCCCGACAAAATAACCTTTCCGCCAAATTTTACTGCACGCAGAAACGACGCCATAAGGCTTGTATCAACCATGCTCGCCTCATCTAATATTATAACATCACTCTCAAGCGGATTGTCCTCATCACGTGAAAATATATGCGTATTTCCTACCATTTGAGCTCCTAAAAGCCTGTGTACAGTTTTTGCCTCACGATTAGTAAGCTGTGCCATACGTTTTGCGGCACGGCCTGTAGGTGCGGTCAGTGCAACTTTCATATTAAGGCTCTGCATTATGGAAATAATAGCATTTATTGTTGTGGTCTTTCCTGTACCAGGTCCGCCTGTCAGCACCATAAATCCTGATGAGAGTGCAGTTACAACAGCATCACGCTGCTTTTTTGCAAGGGTTATGCCTGTTTCACGCTCAAACTTGTCCACCTCGTCCTCGGCTACAGTTTCGCTTACTGCGTACTTAGACGGTACATTTGCAATCTCCAATAACCGATTTGCTATGTACTTTTCATCATGGTACATACCATACAGATATAGCACATCTGTATTTTCTATTTTGTCCAGAATAATATTACGCTCTGCAATAAGCTCCGACACTGCATTCTGTGCTTCAGTTTCAGATATATTCAAATTATAAACGGTATGCTCAATGAGCAAGTTCTTTGGCATATACACGTGTCCGCTTGTGTATGATGCCTCACGCAGAAAATACATTATACCGCAAGCAATACGCTCGGGGCTGTTTTTCGGTATGCCAAGATTATATGCAATTCTGTCCGCCGTTTTAAAGCTTATTCCGTCTACCTGATTTGCCAAAGAATACGGGTTTTCTCTTATTGCATTAACAGAGTTTGAGCCGAATATTTTATGTATTTTAAGTGCTGTATTTGCACCTACTCCGTACTGCTGTAAAAACATTACAATGTTCTGCACACTTCTCTGTTCGTTAAATGAGTTGCAGATTTTAACAGCTCTTGTTTTGCCTATACCCTTTATCTTAGCAACCTTGTCGCAGTCCGTTGAAAGCACGTTAAAAACATCATCGCCGAAAGCATCATAAAGCTTGTTTGCCGTAGCTTCTTTTACACCTTTTATGATGCCTGATGATAAGTATTTTATAATAGCCGTCTTCTCCGACGGCATTATTGTTTCATAAAACTCCACCTTGAACTGCTCGCCATATTCGGGATGGGTTACCCAATCGCCTGTCAATTCCGCCTCATCTAGAGGGCGAATGGTAGGCATATACCCAACAGCCGAAAAATCGCCCTCCGTCTTTGATGACACCTCACATATGGTATAGCCGTTATCGGGGTTTTGGTATATAACGCTTGTTACTGTACATTCAATAATTATTTTACTCATACTACATCTATTTTGCCGTCTGTTATTCCAACAACATCAGCACTCTCTTCCAATACTGCTCCTATATATTCTACCGCATCTTTTGTGATTTCCTCACCCATACATATAATCGTACTTCCGGGCGGATACATACATACACTAACCGCCGCAATCCTGCCTATGGCGTGCGACAGCTCCACCGTTTCTGTTGGGCTGTACAGTCCCTTTCCCGGCGATATTGTACGCGTTTTAATAACAGGTGCGCTAATGTCGGGGATAATGAGTTGATTTGTGTCTGTAACTATCTCCTTTAATGCATGAAACAGGCTCATAAAATCACTATGCCTGGTATATGGTGTCACGATCAGTACAATGTTTTTTAAGTCCGCCATTTCCACGTCTATCATATACCGCTCTGCTAATTTTTCCGACACACTAAAGCCTGAAAGCTTATATTCCGAAAAGTCAAGGACTATCCTTGTAGGATCATCATTCTCCAATGCTTTGATTTTTGTCTGTCGGCTTATTGCATCTTTAAACTCGCAACACTCCCTTATGATTTCTCTGTAGTCACATTCGGAAAGTGTTGCACGGGCAATATCTGCCGATGCCGCAATCATATATGATGGGCTTGACGTATGTACAGCACGGAGCATTGTCCGCACTCGGTTCAGGCTTATACTGTCCGAGCAAATATGAAGATACGCCGCACCCGTCAGGGCATTGAGTGTCTTATGTGCACTCTGACATACTAAATCTGCACCAAGTATGGTTGCAGATTTTGGCAGTCCGTACTTTCCGATAAAATGTGCTCCGTGTGCCTCATCAACCAAAAGAGGAATGTTAAGGCTATGGCATTTTTCCGATAGGTTTGATATGTCCTTTGTCTGTCCGTAATAGTTCGGTGATGTTACAAGCACTGCCGAAACATCGGGAGTTATATCGTTTATGTCCGTTATGACTTTCACATCTATTCCCGAAATTGCACAGGTGTTTATAACACTCATATGACAATCAGGTGATATTGCAAGTGTTTCGCCGGGGTTTACGGCACTTAAAATCATAACCTTAACACCCGCAGTTGAGCCGCCTGTTAAAATATAGCTTTTCTTAGTGCGGTAAAATTCGCTCAACAGTTCATTTGCACGTGTTATGGTTGTATCATCACCCAAGAGATTAAGAGTCGCGGAAAGCTCTGTCACATCGCACATACTAAGATTTACAGCAAGCCCACGCATATTCTTATGCCCGGGCATTGCAAACGATATTCTGTTCTGGTTGTGATAGTGCTCTAATTGATTTAAAATCGGAGTTTCCATATTATACCTCAAAAGGCGGAGTGTCCTCCGCCTCGTTTTAGTTTAATTGAACCTGTCCTATAATGTCGTTAATATCCTCAATCTTAAAGCGTGACATATATGCTTCAATATCACGTTTAACATCAAGAATCAAATCAGGCTTTCTAAACATACCTGTGCCAAGTGCCACAAGCTTTGCACCTGCAAGCATAAATTCGATTACGTCAGCACCGCTCATAACACCGCCCATACCGATAATGGGTATGTTTACAGCATTATACACCTGATGTACCATACGTATGGCAACGGGCTTTACAGCAGGGCCTGAAAGTCCGCCCATATTGTTTGCAAGTATAGGTCTGCGTGTGTTTATATCTATTTTCATTCCCAAAAGTGTATTTATAAGCGATACACCATCGGCACCGCCTGCCTCTGCCGCCTTTGCAATCTCCGTTATGTCCGTAACGTTTGGCGAAAGCTTGACAACAAGCGGTTTTTTACAATGCTTTTTTACCTCACCTGTAAGCTCCTCAACAACTGATGCATTTGTACCAAATGCAAGTCCGCCATGCTTTACGTTGGGGCATGAAATATTCATCTCGATAATTGCAACGTCTGTGTCTGAGAGAATTTCTGCCATTTCCGCATATTCTTCTATTGTGTTACCTGAAATATTTGCGATTACATTTGTGTCAAAGCTGTTTTTAAGTTCAGGCATTATATACTTTGCAAATACCTCAACACCCGGGTTTTGCAAGCCTACGCTGTTTAAAATTCCGCTCGGAGTTTCTGCTATTCTCGGTGCAGGGTTTCCCGCACGCTCCGTACGTGTAAGTCCCTTTGCCGAAAATCCGCCGTATTCCTCTAACGGTACGTACTCGTTATACTCATATCCAAATCCGAATGTACCCGATGCCGTAACGATAGGGTTTCTGAATTTCACTCCGCAATAATCTATTTCAAGCTTTGCCATTATAGTACAACCTCCTTTGCATCAAATACAGGACCGCAGGTACAAACCTGTTTATGCTCTGCCATACCTGTGCCTGTGGTTTTGCATACGCAAGTAAGGCACGCGCCTATTCCGCAACCCATACGTTCCTCAAGCGATAGCTGACATGGTATATTCATATGCTCTGCAATCTGCTTGACTGCCTTTAGCATTGGTTTCGGACCGCAACAGTAGATTATATCTGCCTTGTTTTCGAGCAGATATTCACCCATTGCCGCAATAGCAAAGCCGTCATAGCCATAGCTGCCATCGTCTGTGCATATTGTAACGTTATCGCACGCCTCTTTGAAATCATCCTCCATTACTACCATATCCTTGTTACGGAAGCCTAAAAATACTGCTGTATTCTTTCTGCGTGCAAGTCCCAACACAGGGAATACACCGATACCGCCTCCGATTACTACAGCCTTTTCACCCTCTGTAGTCTTAAAACCGTGTCCTAACGGGCCCATTATGTCTATCATATCACCGACCTCACGTTTAGCAAGCTCCGTTGTACCCTCGCCCTTTACCTGGAATGCGAAACGCACAAATCCCTCGCCAAAATCGCATATACTTATAGGTCTGCGTAAAAGTGTTTTTCCGCCGCAGTTTATATGCAAAAACTGTCCAATCTCGGCAAGCTCCGATATTTCAGGGGCTTTTACAACGTAATCATATACACCCCGGCAAAGCTCGGTTTTCATAATCAGCTCACAGCTATATATCTTTTTCATATCTGTCCTCCTTATGATTAAACGGCAATTAATATACCACCTATCGCCGCTGATTTCAGATGCTGTCATGATGTGTTTAGTCGAAAACGCATTTCCCTCGCGGTTCAGAGCGTTTGAGGCAAACACAGCGTGACAGGCATAATACTTTGAATAATCACGTCATGGTGTGTTTAGCCGAAAACACATTTCCCTTGCGGTTTATAGCATTTAGTCAAACATACCATGACAGGAATATTATTTGTCATTTACAACACACTTGTTATATCGTCTTTCATTCTCAATGCCTCGGCACGTGCCGCCTCGGCAAACTCCTCTTCCTTCCAATCGCCCTTTTTGTATGCACACATGATACCGCGTGATGAGTTTACGATTGCACCGAGTCCGTCCTCGTTAAAGCACGGCTTTACGCCCATTGCACCGCCGCCCTGTGCACCGTAGCCGGGCACAAGGAAATATGACTCTTTCATTATCTTTCTCAATACCGTAGCCTGTTCGGGGTATGTTGCACCCACAACCGCACCGACAGCACCATAGCCGCTTTCTCCGATTGTGTCCTTGTTCCACTCATTTACAAGCTCTGCAACGTGCTCATATATCTTCTTGTCACCCGCTGTTAAGTCCTGCAATTCGCCCGATGATGGGTTTGATGTTTTTACAAGAGTAAATATTGCCTTATCCAATGCTTTGCAGTCATCAACAAATGGTTTTATTCCGTCTGTTCCTAAGTACGGGTTTACCGTTACACTGTCAACAGGGCATGGCTCTGCTGTTATGCCGTCTATATCAACACTGCCAAGGTATGCCTTTGAATATGCCTGGGCAGTTGAGCCAATATCGTTTCTCTTAACGTCAAGTATGATATATAATCCCTTTTCCTTTGCATATTCTATTGTCTTATGCAATACCGCCTCGCCCTCTAAGCCGTACATTTCATAGAATGCACTCTGTGGTTTAACGGCAGGGACTACATCATAAAACGCATCAATAAGTCCCTTATTAAACTGCCATATTGCCTCACATGCGCCCTTTAAATTCTTTCCATATTCCTTATATGCCTGTTCTCGCAGATATTGCGGAACATAGCTTAAAACGGGATCAAGACCTGCAACTGACGGATTTGCCTTTTCTTTTATTTTCTTAACAAGTAAATCTATAGACATTCTCTTTATCCTCTCCTATTTCATTAATTCCCCTGAATTGATTACAATATTTCCGTTTACTATAACGTATTCGGGTTTTCCGTATAACCTAAAGCCATCAAACGGCGAATTTTTGCTCTTTGAATGAAGTTTTGATGTATCAACGGTCCATTCTGACTCAGGATCGAAAATTACAATATCTGCACTTCTTCCGACAGAAAGTGTACCCTTTGCAATTCCGAGAATTTCCGATGGATTCTTTGACATTTTCTCAATTAGCTGGTTCATTGTAAGATATCCTTCGTTTACAAGGTTTTTTATGCCCAAGCCAAGCGATGTTTCAAGTCCGACAATACCATTTTTTGCATATCCAAACTCGCACTGCTTCTCATCAGGATGATGCGGTGCATGATCTGTTACTATACAGTCGATTGTGCCGTCCTTAAGTCCCTCTTTGATTGCAAGAACATCTTCTGCTGTTCTTAACGGAGGATTCATTTTCGCATTTGTGTTATAGCCCCGACATGCCTCGTCTGTAAGCGAGAAATAATGCGGACACGTTTCGCACGTTACCTTTACGCCACGTTTTTTCGCCTGACGGACAAGCTCTACCGTACCCTTTGTTGAAATATGTGCTATATGCACTCTACAGCCTAAGTTTTCGGCTAAAAGTATATCACGTGATGCCATAACCTCCTCTGCTGACGGGGATATTCCGCGTAGGCCAAGCTCCGATGCTACGGCTCCCTCGTTCATATCTCCCTCGCCTAATGACATATCCTCACAATGTGATATAACAGTTATATCAAACATATCCGAATACTGCATTGCACGGCGCATAAGTGCCGCATTTTCAACAGGGTGGCCATCATCTGTTATTGCAACGGCACCGCTAAACACCATATCGCCGATTTCCGCCAAAAACTTGCCTTCAAGTCCTTTTGATACTGCTCCTACAGGGAACACGTTTGCATAGCCTGTCTCCTTTGCACGTTCTTTTATGAAACGCACAACGGTTTCGTTATCACAAACAGGCTCTGTATTTGGCATACACGCAACTGACGTTACACCGCCGTATACTGCCGCAAGCGTGCCTGTTTCGATTGTTTCCTTGTATTCCTGACCAGGTTCACGAAGATGTACGTGCATATCAACAAGACCCGGGGCTACAATTTTGCCATCTGCATCTATTATCTGCATTTCAACACCTGCAAGATCGTCATTCTTTCCGATTTCGGCAATCTCGCCGTTATTTATATATACATCCGTTACCTCATCAATTCCGTTTGCAGGATCAATGACATGTCCGTTTTTAATTAGTAATTTCATATTTCTAAATATTCCTTTCCGTGTCAAAGACACAAACCCTTAATTCTGAAAGAAATTTTCGCAGATTGCCGTTTCAAAGTGATGGAGCCGTACATTGGTACTGCCCATTGCTTTGGAATGGTGAGATGCAAAAATTTATTCAGAATTAAAATCCTCCGTTTATGAGCATATCCATTACTGCCATTCTTACCGCAACTCCGCTTGTAACCTGTTGAGTTATAACACTTCTGTCTCCGTCAATTACCGTACTTGAAAGCTCTACCCCTCGGTTTACGGGGCCGGGATGCATTACGATTGCATCAGGCTTTGCAAGCTTTAAGCGTGATTCGTCTATACCAAAGAATTTGAAATATTCACGTATACTCGGGAACAGTCCTTTTTTCTGACGTTCAAGCTGTATTCTCAATGCCATTACAACATCTGCATCAATTATTGCCTCCTGGACATTATTAAATGTCTTTACACCCATTTTGTCAATGTCCTTTGCCATAAGCGTTGCAGGTCCGCCCAAGGTTACCTCCGCACCAAGCTTTTTAAGACCATATATGTTTGAACGCACAACTCGTGAATGATATACATCGCCTATTATGGCAACCTTAAGACCCTCTATATGCCCCTTATGCTCAATCATTGTGAGCATATCTAAAAGTGCCTGTGTGGGATGCTCATGCATACCGTCACCTGCATTTATTACAGATGCATCAACTAACGGCTCAATTACGTTTGGTGCACCGCTCATACTGTGACGCATAACGAGTATGTCCGTACCCATTGCATTTAAGGTTTCGGCTGTGTCTATTAACGTTTCACCCTTTTCTACAGATGAACCGCTTGACGTTATATTCGCCGCATTTGCACCCATATATTTTGCCGCAAGCTCAAATGATGTTCTCGTTCGGGTACTGTTTTCATAAAACAGATTTACTACCGTTTTGCCCTGCAAATTAGTAATTTTTTTATTGTCACTAAGCACCACCTTTTTCATTTCTGATGCGTGACTCAAGATATTATTAATCTGTTCTGCCGTAAGGTTTTCTAATCCCAGCAAGCTCTGTTTCATCTGTTTTCCCCCTCGTGAATATGTATTTTTAATTTTTCTTCGCCTTTTATTATACCAAAAATTACACTGATTGTCTATATTATTTTAATAATTTATAGGACAAAAAATTTTATTTGAGATTTTTTTAATTTTTTTTTAAAATAGACTTGATATATTTGTTTATTTTTGATAAAATATATGTAACTTGTGCGTAATATTATTGTTATTGTAAATGAACAACGAAAGGAAAAAATTATGGATACTACAATACTGATTGTTGAAGATGAGAAAAATATCAATGAGATACTTTCTTACACCTTTACCCAGTCAGGGTATAAAACTCTCTCTGCATACGATGGTGTTTCAGGCCTTGAGATGTGTTTACAGCAAAAGCCTGACCTTGTGCTTCTTGATGTAAACCTGCCGGGCATGGACGGCATGGATGTGTGCAAAGAAATCCGCAAAACCTCAAATGTGCCGATAATTATGCTTACAGCGCGTGAGGACGAGGTTGACAAGGTGTTGGGACTTGAGTTCGGTGCTGATGATTATATGACAAAGCCATATTCTGCACGGGAGCTTTCTGCACGTGTTAAAGCGCTTCTCCGTCGTGCTGAAATGAGAACGCAGACAAGCGATACAAAAGGTCCTGCAAATATTATCGTATCAGGTGATGTTACTATCAATGTTGACCGTTACGAGGTAAAGAAAAACGGCAAGATTATTGATATAACACTGCGTGAGTTTGAATTGCTTAAGTTCTTGGCAGAGGAACCCGATCAGATATTCTCGCGTGAGGTGTTATTGGAAAATGTATGGGGTTATGAATATTTAGGTGATGTACGTACAGTTGACGTTACAATCCGCCGTCTGCGTGAAAAGATTGAGGACGATCCGAGCTTGCCTAAATATATCATGACAAAACGGTCAATCGGCTATTATTTCAATAAGCTGTAAGGATTACATATATGTACAAAGGAATAAAACCAAGAACAATACTCGTTTTTGTATTGGTTACGATTATAGCTCAAAGCCTTGCAGGGTTAGCTATATCATTATATATGACCATAAGCTACCATAAGGATTTTAAAAAGGCAACAGAATTATCTTTAACCGATACTTTCCGACAAGAGCTTATAAATGCGGCAAATGAGGTTGTTCAATATACAGATCCCCTAAATCCCGAAACGATTATAATAACCGAGCCCGGGGAGGAGAATGTTTACAAGCTTCGTGATATGATGCTTGCTACTGACTTATTCAGAACGTATCCAGGAATGGATATGGCAATACTTAACGGCAGCGGAAAATGTATGTATCAAAATTACGATACAGACACCTACAAAGATGCACGTGTCACAGAAGAAGCCTTAAAGGGAAATGAGGCTATAAACAACAATCTGACAGGCAAGGACATTGAATATGCCCTGCCGCTCTCAAACGGCACACAGGTACGGTTCGTTATATTTTTCCGTGACCCTATGACTCTGCATAATCAGCTGAAAAACAAAATTTTATTTGGTTTTGCTATATCTATAGGCATATCTGCAGTAGTTATGTTCCTTATTGCATTGATGTTCTCAAAAACACTAACACTTCCGTTGAAACGGCTTGCCTCACAGGCAAAAAAACTCGCAGATGGTGATAATACTGCGATTTCCGCCGTACAGGGCAATGATGAGATAAGTGAGCTTACCAATGCATTGTTGTATTTATCCCAAGCAAATCGTGAACATTCGGAAAAGGCACTGTCGGAAAAGACAAAAATCGAAACAATCCTGCAGAATATGAGCGACGGTATTATGGCTTTTGACTCTGACGGTAAGCTTAGCCATATAAATCCTGTTGCTATGCGGCTTCTTAACAGAAAATTTGTTGACGATATTACTTTTAACAAATTTTTTAAAGAGATCAATGCAGACATTACATTGGAAAGCCTACAGTATATGCCTGCAGACGATGGTGTTGAACGGCAAATAACAGTTGGTAAACACGTCCTGCAACTCAGCTTTGCTATAGCATCACAGCCAGCAGGTGACGGCGGTGTGATAGTAATCATTCATGACGTAACAAAGCACGAAAAGCTCGAAAAATCACGGCGTGATTTTGTAGCAAACGTATCCCATGAGCTTCGTACACCTATTACGGTTATAAAATCATACTCGGATATTCTTGCAGATACGCCTGATGCAGAGCCTGAACTCCGTAAGCGGTTTCTTGATACCATTTCTTCGGAAACCGACAGAATGGCACGTATAATCTCGGATTTGCTTACACTTTCAAGTCTTGACGAGAACACAAGCTATATAAAACCATCGGAGGAAATAGATATACGTCCGATGATTGAGGGGTTGGTAGAACGATTGTCACTTACTGCAAAGAAGAAGGAGCAGGAGCTTATATACACTCCTATAAACGATGTACCGAAAATCAAAGGCGACAGAGGCGGACTTGAGAGAGTTCTTATGAATGTAATTTCAAACGCACTCAAATACACTCCCTCAGGCGGAAAGATACAAGTATTTTCACGCACTATGTACAACGATATTATAATCAAGGTGTCTGATAACGGGATAGGTATTTCAAAGGACCAATTACCTAATATTTTCGACAGATTTTTCAGAGTCGATAAGGCAAGATCACGTGATAAGGGCGGTACAGGCTTAGGTCTTGCTATTGCAAAACAGACGATAGAATCATCATTTCACGGTAAAATTTCCATTACAAGTGAAGTGAATAAGGGTACTGATGTTACAATCACCATACCAATGTCAAAAAAATGAGAGCTGTTGCATTTAGCGCAGACCGTTCAAAGGCTTAAAGTGGCATAAAACCAATAAGTGTTAAATATTTGTCAAGCAAATTAACGTTGAAATCCGCAGAAAATGCGGATTTCTTTCATTAATGCCTTTAAAACTATCCGCGAAACTCACCGCTCGACGTACCCATGTACGCCGTCGGGCAAGGGGGGTAGCAAAACTCATATGCGTTTTGCTACAGCCCCTGGTATTCTTAGGTATTGATAGCTCTGATTATTGACCGAATACCTATAATTTGTAAGTTCTTAAATCTTAGCAAAGTATAAACTTTTGTTTAAATTAAACTATCAAATAGGACTTAGAATCCATGAATATTAGACGGCGTGGTAATCAGCATACCAATATAGCTAATGATTAGCAATAGTAGACACACTACAATAGGGATTAGCATTACTATAAAACCCGCACGAAACCCCTTAAGTATAGATGACGAGCGCAATGGTCTGTCATCTCTCCATACGAGATAAAGAATTAAACCCAAAACAGGAAATAAAAAAGATATAATCGCCCATGCTTTACTCCTGGAATCTCCAACAGTTTTTATTCTTCCTGCAATGCTTCCGCATTTTGGACACACAACAGCATCATCAATCAATTCATTTCCACAGTTCGTACAAAATTTCATTTTGGCACCTCCTTTCTCATTAGTAGAAATATCCTATTATTTGGCTGCAATAAAAAATGCGCCAACCGAAGTTAAATAACGATAAGGAAGAAAGGTAAAAATGTGTTATACAGCCGGATTGATATGATATTGCAGTAAATAAAATTTTGGATTTTACAATGAAATCAATATTTGAACAAAACGGCGGAACATATACGAAAGTCGGAGATTACTATATTCCTAATATCACCGTATCAGACACAAAGAAATACATAATCGGAAAATATGGAAATTTACGAAAAACATTCTTGAAAGAACATCACAAATCCTATTACACATTTTTTTATGGAAGGCAAATTGTTTGAACACCTTGCAGAGATTGACGAAACTTGCCATAGCTGCTTGAAAGATATGATAACGAAAATGGCACAGCAAGAAGGTGTTACAGAACAGCTAAAGGCAACAGACCAAATGGAATGGGTACAACGAATGAATAGTATTCACAGCAGAGCAGAAGAAGTCATTATGCGTGAATATGTGTATGGAGGTTTTGAAGAATAAAAAATCATTATGTAAAACAATTAATAAAAAATAAAATAATCCCAAATTGAACATTTCTCATCTAAAACGACCATCACTCTAATATAGAGTGATGGTCGTTGAAAAATTAGTGCTTATTAGTTTTCTTCTAAAATATTCGATATACTTTGCTCTCCGAGATTATCCTTGATGCGTTCCTCATTTATTTTACCACATAAAGCTTCATAGTGTGCATTTACCTTATTTAGACTTTCTTCGGCAGCAGAAGAAGATTTATTTGAATAAAACATCGCCATGATGCTAAGAACAATAGATGCAAGCGTTCCTACGATTCCCATCCAAGTTGAAATCGATACAACAACATCTTTGGGAACATCAAGAAAAAACAGAACACATAATGCTATAACACCTAAAACACTAATACCTGTTATTATACCAATGCTTATTAAATATTTATTCGTCATTATTGTTCTCCATCCATATCAGTCTTCCAATGTGATCCCGTTAATCCCCATGCAGGATGAAATGCATAACCCTCTAGAACATGTTCAATTACTTTGGGTGCAATAGCACGATATGTAAAATAATAAGTCAATTTTTGCAACATAATCCGTCGTTGATGATTAAAATCGTCAAAACCAAATGTCGGAACACCATCAACAATATCTTTACACTTTATTTTCTTGCAACGTTTCTTATCGCACACTTCTTTATCAAAATTAAATATAAAGGTTGTAGCCATGTGTACAGCAACCATTTCATTAATGTGCTTTAATTGCCAACTTAAATATTTAGGATCTGTTGAACAACCACTAGCTACCTTCAATACATCTAAATCGGTATCTTTCGGATATAATATGCTTATAGGCTTATGACGTAAAAACCAATAAGAAAGATAAGCTGCAATTTTAAATGCGTTTGGTTTTTCTACAGGATGCGGCGTTTTGTTAATGATTTTAGCCATACCAATAACGGCATCGCCTACGACCTCTTTAATTAATGACTTACTTACAAAGTAAGATACCCCATCAACAGGATCTACCTTCTTCATCATTTCATTGCAAATGTTTTTACAACACTTAGCAATAAAAACACGCCAACCATATAATCTCTTTTCTGTAAAAAAATCAGAGTTAGTTATTGGAACATAATCCACTTTCATGCAATTAATTGATTTAATCTTATCGTCTGCCATAAGTCACTCAATCCCAAATGCTCACAACAAAAGACGAATTGTTCTTTATATTATCATCAGTGATTTCTACATCAGAATAAGTATTACCTTGCACCATTGTTAAAAAGCCATTGGTGTTTACAGAATCTTCTGAAGAAAAATAGTCAAGAACATCCTGAGCATTGTTTAATTCTATATTTTTCATATTTTCATTTGTGCCGTTTTTATAATTCATGGCACACTCCTTTATAAATATACCCATTTATAATACCACAAATGTATCGATTTGTCAACCATTTTTTTGATTTTTTTCGGAAATTAAGCGAATTCAGCGAGAATAACTATTCCTACCGCCATAATAATAACACATAAATTGCCAAAATTCAACATATTTTTGAAAATTGCGCATCTACCATCTACTTCATACTATGCTGTAACAATCATAGTGTTGCCCGGACATCAAAAAATATTTTTAAAAATTTTTGAATTCTAAAAATCATTTAGCGGATTAACCATATGCTAATCCGCTAAAAAAGTTGCAGAAACTTACTTCAAATTATCATACATTCTCACGACGTTGCTATGGCATATCATAATGATTGAGCTTACTATTTAGCCTTCTAAAATGCTATCATAATCATCTTCATCGGTATTGATCGTATGTTCACAATTAGAACATTCCCAACAACCATCCCAATACATAATTCCCCCACATTCTGGGCAATCCTTAATTTTTATTTCACTCGTATCGCTTTCTAATTCACCGGAACAATAAGGACAACCGCTATATTCTGATTCATCATATACTTTGTCGCAATATGGACACATCTGCATTTTATCACCACCTTACTTTTTGAAACTTTTGAGAACATTAGATACCGTGCTTTGAGATATATCTAACATATCTGCAATATCGTCTTGAGTAAAATTCTTCGACAGTTCTTGAATAATTTTATTCCGTTCTAATTTTGATGCATACGACGGAATTTCTATTAACATATTTTTTTCAACATCTAACGGAGAGAGTGATTTTATAAGTGTTTTTCCGTCTTTCGTTGTGGCTTTAGCAAAAATCTCACCTGTTTTCTTTATGCATTGTTTTATAGAAATTATATTATTGGGGTTTATGGCATTATTAAAAACCTGTAACCAATTTTCTGACATAACAAGCCTCCCATAAAATTATTAATTTAATATTATTATAATATCAAATTAATAATTTGTCAACAGTTTTTTATTAATTTGATAAAAATGTTTCTCAAACTAATCAATACTGTATAAATTTCATCTATAGTTAGATTTGCATATAATGAGTTGCGGAAAGAAGCAATAACCTACTCTTCCGAATGCTCAAATAGTATAACTTTTTTATTTTACAAACCAGCATTAATAAACACATCTCTCCAAATAGGAGGGTTTTCTATAATTTCTGATGTCCCATCCATATACTGAACCTCTATCTTTGTGATCGCTATATCTTTAATCGTGCTATTATACCAAATAGGATCCCATTCGCATTTTATATCGAAGATGTAATCATATTCATCTTTTGTTAAATATCTTTTATTGTAAACA
The DNA here is from genome assembly GCA_902796445.1 of uncultured Ruminococcus sp. GTDB lineage: Bacteria > Bacillota > Clostridia > UBA1381 > UBA1381 > Ornithomonoglobus. The sequence continues at coordinate 24,281 of CADBPJ010000227.1, forward strand.
GGTTCTTCCCAAGGCTCAAAATCATCCCAAGCTATTGATGTAATAAGATAATGTTTGCCCGTTGCCTTGTCTGTTTCTACGAACTGACGGTCTCCTTCGTTATAGAAATATGGATACCTTCCTAAGTTATTTTTGTCAAATGCATAATGGGGCCCGGTTGAAGATAGTTTTCTTTCTACCATACCAGTCACTTCGCAAGCAACCGGATCACCTACTGCGTTATATGGAACGGCATAAAAGTAAATATATTTTATTGTTTTATTAGAATTGTTTCTCCAAATAATTTCTGCTGAAACACCGTCAACTGAATTCATTTCCAAGTATTTTTCAAATACCATTACATTTTGTTTTGGAACAGCATTAGCTATTGCTACGGTAGCATTATCACTCCAACCAAGGCTTTCATATTCTTTCACTAATGATTTTTCTACATTATTTTGAATACCATTAGTGTCATAAAGTTGCACATATTCTATATTGCTTTTATTTTCGTGAATCGAAACAACTTGTATATCTCCATTCCAAATCACATCAACTCCCAAACTTTCAGCGACAGCTCTTACAGGAACTAAAGTTCTACTATTGATAATAGTCGGAGCGACATCTAAAATTGTTGTTTTATTGTTTACTTTTAACTCATTATTATCAATTTGCATAATTATAATTGTATCTTCTTTTGTTCCTGTAATTGTTTGCGTATTTTGTTCCCAATCTACTTTTGCACCTAATTTTTCAAATATAGTGCGCATTGGTACCATTGTTCTGCCATTAATTATTTGTGGGTCAACATCAAATAAAATTTTTGTACCATTGATATAGACAGATACATTTTCCTGGGCAAGAATGTTGTAACTAAATACCCCAACAGTAATTAATGTAATAAATAACAGCGAAATTAATTTTTTCTTCATAGATATGAAACCTCCATATTTTTTATTTCGCCTTTTCTAATTTGTTCAATAAATAATAGAAACACCTCCCAATATGTAAATTACAAATTAAAAAAGTGCGTAGCCCACCTATGAGTAGAGCCACGCACTAAAAAACGTAGTGACTCCGTTTCAAAGGTTGCTACACACTTTTAACCATACATCTAAACCTAAGCACAAGAGTATGACGAAACAAGAGTGTACGCTTTTTACAAATAGCGTACCTCTTATGCAAAGGTTTATTCAATTAGATGTCTGCCTTTATTAGCAGTGGTTAAAAGTTGTAGCATATATAGTATATCACAATAATTGTGTTTTTGCAATGAATTTTTCGAAATTTGTCATTTTGCCGATGTTGAATTGTCAATGATGGGTGACACTTTTCTTAAAAAATAAAAAGTTCGCCCCAAATTACCCTTGTCAATGTGGAATGGTGGAG
>CADBPJ010000228.1 GCA_902796445.1 uncultured Ruminococcus sp.
ATATTTATAGAGATATTGGACATAATAATAGCAATAACATAGAAGTAGTAATTATGAAATGCTATAAGCAATAATATCTGAACGATATATAAACAGGTAGTTACTAAAAGTGTGACCTTGCTTATTATATCCTCACGCTGATGTGCCTGAATTACAGCGTTTTTATATGCAAACAGCCAATAGCTGCTTACAGTCGCCATAAGGTTAAGAGCATATAATATATATATATTTATATCAGGCGGTACTGTATCCGTCTTTACGAGATTGCCGATAAAGGGCATAAGACACAGACCTAAAACCAATACTACCGTTCCTATGATGCGATAATACTTTTTATACAACAGCATAAGACCGCAGATTTCTTCATCATTTCCCTCTGCCACAGGCTTATACATACTGAAAATCATAGCTGAGCCGACACCTAACTCAGCTAAGTTCAACACCTGAATAATTGATGCGAACAAGCTGTTTAGGCCCAGATACTGTATTCCCATTACGTATAGCATTACCGTTCGCATTAAAAACGGCATAAGTATCTGGTAAAGCTTTAAAGCTGAACCAAATATTATATTTCTAACACTGTTTAATTTCCTGTTAAATTCCATTTCCTCATTCTCAATTTCTTAACAAAATGACTTATGGGTATATACACCCTTTTAAAAAGCACTGCCGTCCTAAATTTGCGGCGAAGTGATAACATATAGCATATCTTTGCGGTAGGCTGTGATATTTTAGATGACGGCACTGTTTTTATTGCTTTCTGAATATCTTCACTGTCATATATATCCTTTGCAGCCTTTGCGGCTTCTCCCAGCTTTAAATCACAATTGGGCAATGTGAAATCATTGTATGTCATTAAAAATGAATGTATGTACATTTCATTAAGCTTGTCCATTAATTTACTGTGATTTTCCCAATCCTCTACCGCTTTTTCCACAAGCTTAAAAAGCTCCGACTCATTATAGTAGCGGTTGGGATTATACTTGCCCATTATTGATGACGGTCTGCCGATATAGTAATAATAGGCTTTGCGGTTAAAATATATATTTTTAATGCCCTTAAATAATATCTCCATATTGAATATGGCATCCTCTGCAGTTGTACATTTCTTAAAGCGTATATCGCCCACAGCTTCTTTTTTATACAACCGTGACCACACAGAATATGAGATATTATCAAGGTATTCATCAAAATGCTCCTGTACCATATCAAAGGAATAAAGACCTTCAAATACAGGAAGTATATCCGTTTTTGAAACTGTGTTTCCGTCGTTATCCGCCGCAAGAGCAGTGTAACCAAACTTTACAATGTCGCAGTCATATTTTTCGGCTATTGCCACATTGTCCGATAAAATATTATTTTCTACATAATCGTCTGAATCCATAAAATATATGTATTTACCCCGAGCAATATCCATACCTGCATTACGTGCCGCACCTGGCCCGCATTTTGGGGATAGGCTCAAAAGCTTTATTTTGTCATTGGATTTTTCAAGCTGCATACACAGATTTCGACACTCAAAATCCGTTGAGTTATCACATAGAATTATCTCAAAATCGGAAAACTTTTGGTCTAATATTGAATTAACTGCTCGTTCTAAATACTCTTTTACGTTATATACAGGTATAATTACACTTAGAAGCATTATCATTCTCCTTTAGTTTGTAAACGTTTCTCTCACCTTTTCGTTAAAGTTGTCATCTTCCTTTATAATGTTTCTTAGCACTCTCTCACAATTCTCCTCAAATTCTTTGGCAGAGAAGCTCGTATAATAATCATATATCTTTTGTGTAGTATCAAGATCATTCTCTTTAATGCTTATTCCCAAACCATTGTCATTTACAATTTTACCTGAATAAGTGTCAAGATTAGCATACATTGGTTTTTTATGTATAAGCCCGTCATAGAATTTGTTTGCCACTGCGGGGTAGTTCCCAAAGGTGTAGGGATAATTATAGCACATCATATCAAAGGTGGAAATGATATTATCCTTATCCTTTTCATCATATTTTCCATAAAAAGTTACATTATCGTATTTTGCGGCATAGTCAATGAATTTATCAAGATTATCTCCGCCGCCATAAATATTAAATTCAAATCTGCTGTCTTTTCCGAACATATCAATCATTTTGCAGAAATAATCATATTCGCGAAGTACTCCTACAAAGCCCATTACAATTTTCTCGTCCTCGCGCTTTTTACACTCTGTTACTCTGCCCTCGTATGATGAACGCTTCATATTATGGGATATGACAATAGGCGATTTTCCGCAAACATATTCCTTAAACCCCGGGGATGAAATACAGCTAAGCACAGAATTATTTACAACATGGGTTACATAAGACTTATACAGCCGTAAATACTCATATGACGCATCTCTGTAATCAAATACATATCGTCCCTTATATTTAGTTATTAAATCAGGGAACAATATTGCCGTCTGTGTTGTTAATATCACCAGCTTATCATACTGTTTTTGTCCTATAATACCCTTTACGTATTTTCTGAAATTCAGCATAGGCTTGATTTTCGATGCAAGCTTACTGAAATGGTTTACCTTTTCGCCATAGGTGTATATATTCCCCTCAAATATGGAGTCCTCTCTATATCTGTTCCAGTTAATTATTTCGTATTGGATATTTTCACTGTCTAAAATATCAGTGTATCTTTTAACGAATGGGGAACGCTCTATCCAGCCCACATAAATTAATCCTACCATCTTTATGACCAAAAATCCTTTCACAAAATTTAAGTTTGAAAGTCATATAATTTCATTAAATTGTTTTACTGCCTTTTCATTTGAAAAAGCTTGTATATCATTTCTATCAGGCTGATTTCTTATTATATCTATCAATGCTGATTTTATATCTTCGTCATCATTCTTAGAAACAACACCTATACCCTGATCTAAAACAAGCTCCTTGGCTGAAGTTGTATCGGTAGTCAGTATGGGTATTCCCAAAGCCCGCGCCTCATCAAATACCATTGGTGCGGCCTCGTTATATGAGGGCACGAGTAATAAATCGGAGCTTTTAAAATATGGGTATGGGTTCTTGAGCATACCAAGCATAATAATCTCCTTATCCAACCCCAGCTCCTTGATTTTATTTTCTATGAGTTCTTTTTGCGGGCCGTCTCCCGCAATCCGCCATACAAAGCTTAATCCAAAGTCCTTTATCTCTTTGAATATCTCAAGCATACGGAAAATACCCTTTTCCTCGCTTAGCCTTGCGGCTGTAAAAATATTTACACAGCCATCTTTATATTCTCCCGCATATTCATCAGCAAGGGTTTTAATTTCCTCATAATTACAGCAGTTATACACACATTGCACTTTATTTTCATCAAGCCCTGTTGCCATCAAAAACCTGTTCCTCACACTTTCTGAAACGCAAGCAACGGCGTCAAAATGTTTATAAAAATCTCTGTTATATTTATTGTTGCCCTCGTAATTTTTGAAATCACAATGTACAAACGATATTTTGCGTTTCGCCTTTACGGAATTTATAACAAATTCATTCGAGCCGCCGTAGAACATTTTAAAATAGCCGTTTTGCATATATGAAATTGCGGTATCGTATTCTATATCAAGTTTTTGCATACGTGATAATATAGCGAAACTGATTTTTGTTCCCAAAAGCTTTGTTATAGCTACGAACAAGGTCCTCCAAAGTACAGTAAGTACTCCGTCAGCTTTCGCCTCCGCCTGACTCATTCCTAAAATTTTAGTGAAGCGGTTACCGTATATCACCTTGATATTTTGGGGAATATCCTCTATAAGCTCTCCGACAGGATAAAACAAGAGTAATGTAACATCATATAAATCGCCTATTTCGTTTAACAGATTTAATAAAGCTTTTTGTATGCCGCCTATGTGCATATTGTTATTTACTATGAGTATCTTCATTTTGATTTAAGCTCCACCATTACAAATTCGGGTGTATTTAATATTCTCGGTATTCCATCATCATTGGCAATTCCTGCACTTATGATTGCAGTTTTTTCATTCTCACTATACATACCCTTACAATATTGCGATGTGCCTACGTGTTTTTCTAAAATCGTATCTCTCACAGGCTTAATATTTATCAGTCCGCCATGGAGATGCCCGGAAAGGTATAAATCATAATAGGGCATTTCGCTCAGGTAGTCAAAATACTGACCTCTGTGTATAAGGCATATGGTGTACAAAGAATCATCAAAGGTTTTTGATATTACTGTCAGGTCATTTTTCGCCTTTTCCTTGTAACGCTCACTTGTATCGTCATAAATGTTATCCATATAGCCTGTCAGATTTATTTTTGCACCTGATTTTTCCAATACAACATTTTGATTTTCAAGGATAGTTACATCATAAGCCTTTAAAATATCATATATTTCGGGTTTATCGTAGCCGTTTAATATCATATTGCTTTGCTCATGGTTGCCGTTAACATAATACAACGGCGCAACTTCTGTTATGCCTTTGATTAACTCTTCAGCATTTGTAAAATCCTCGGTATGCATACTTACAAGGTCACCTACAATACATATAATATCAGGCTCTTGAGCTTTCATTTTCTTTATTATCTTTTTATAGCAGTCCTCGTTATGAAAATCAGTAAGCAATGCTATTTTATATCCGTTAAATTCAGAGGGTATCTTTTCTGACTCTACCGAATATTTTGTGACACAGACACGATTGTTATCAAACACTATGTATCCTGTTACCATAAGCAGTAGTACAATTAATATCAAGAAAAATTTCTTCATTCCTTACTTTCTGCACTTTCTATTAAATATCTTTTTATAAGCTCGTATGCTAAAGCAAATAGTACTGAAATCATAAGAGCCGCACCTACAAATAGTACAGCATAGATTGACAGACTTTTAAGTGCGTAGTAGCGTACACCTGTGAGAATACTTATATGAGTTATGGCATTAGCGTCATTAAAATCATTTATTGTGTCGTTTAGGATTGTATATATACTATTGAGTTTATCTTTTGTATATGCAATATCCGACTTTATTTCTTCTGTCAGTTTGTCAGTGTTTACATCACTATTTACTTCAGTTGTGAATTTTTCGACAATCTTTTCACATTCCCCAGCGTTTAGCCGTGCATTGTTCGCTGATGTTAAATCAGATACATACTTTGTTATCAAATCGTCATATGTTGTTGTAACATTGCGGTCGCCCTGAGCATCACCGTATACATCCTGTATAATGTCAACATCCTCTGCTGTTGCATTATAGGAGTTTGGTACGTTTACATTAGCTTGTGCGAAGGAATCAAGACGCTCCTTTGTCATTGCCGCCTTGTCGCTATAATTCTGTTCCTGAAGTCTATATTCATTTATTTTCTGTCTGTACTTTTGAATTAACAGAATTTTATCCTTTGAGATTTGTCCTTCGTATATATTTGAATATATTTTAGGGATTGTGAAATCTCTGAGGTGCTTGTACTCCGTTTCAATGTCCATAAATGTCAGACCTGTCTTTGAGGATCTGAATGATGAGTCACTGGAATAATAGTTCCCCAATGAGGCTATGATAGTATCAATTTTATTGCTCATAATTTCAGCCAATTCTATGTAGTCCTGATTACCCAAATCCTCATCAAAGGTGAAATCGTTAACCGCAATCTGGTTGATGTAGTTATGCACATAGGAATCAAGGTAGTTCTTGACTATTGAGTCTAAAATATCTCTTACCATTCCGGGCGATTCCCCTACTCTGCCTGTATACGTAATAGTATATGAATCAGGATAGTATGAGTATTCTTCGCCTTCTTTTATAAGGGATTCCTTGCGTGTTTCCTCTGTTTTAGGTATGATTGCTTTAACTTTTACTCTTGAGCGTAAATTCTCCACCGATTTTTTTAAGTCCATATCTTCTATAACGGACGTTATTACATCAGGTGATATTATCTCCTGTGGATCAAATTCATCACCATTGGGTGTTTTTCCTTCTTTTATGCAAGCATCATTAAACTTTATAACCACCTGTGATTCATAGCTTTGACTTTTATTTATATAAATAACAGACAAGCCTATTGCCGCAACAACACTAAGGATAATCAGAATTTTCCATTTGTATATATATTTAAAAATATCCCATATACTAAGCTTCATTGTCATTATCTCCATTCAATGATATATATAATTTGATTATCCTTTTTTTAAGTTTCATATAAACAACTGTAGCTATACATAAAATAAATGTAAAAAATACCATATTTACTATGAATTTTTTTAAAGCTGATATCTTTGATTTTGGGTGATAATAAAAGGATATATAAGTTCCGTTCTTTTCCTTTAAAAATTCATTATCGGTTTTTATTGCAATATCAGATATTTTACTTACATAATCACATATATTTACTATCATCTGATCAGCTGTTGCTTTTATACTATCATCTGTTACCGTAACATCGCTGTAACTGTTTAACATATGTTCATATTCATCCATAGTCTTTTTATATCCGATTGCAGTTGCACCTTTAGAATATGAATCATTAACCAATGTGTCAAGACCTGTTTTCGTACGGCTCATATAAAACTCATTATCCTTGTCAACTGATGGTATATATGCAACACTTGTTATATACGGATTATATATACTAAGTGCCTCCTGTGCTATCCTTGAGCTATCGGCATTTGTATTATATTTTAAAAGAATCCTGTTTCTTAAAAAGTCGTTTTTCTGCATAAACTCTGATTTATCTTTTGTTATCTTGTTTTGCATAATATATGCTTTGAGCTTTTCTAAATCACCATTTTTTACGTTATTTAAAAGAGAAACAATATCGCCATAGGTATAACCTGTTTCATCTGATTTAAACGTATTGTTTTCAGAGGCTCTATTATCTAAAAACCTCTGCATTGCAGCAATTTTGTCACTTATTCTTTGATAACGCTCGTTATAATCATAGTCAGACATATCCTCATCAATATCAAATTTCAATATATTATTTTTATGTGCATAGTGGCTTTGAAAATAATCGGTATATGACTCAGCTAAGGCCTTTAAAAAGGTTTCTGTTTCATTTTTTGCAAACTTATTTTTCTGAGAGTAATATACATCAAATTCAGAAGGAGAATAGCTTGCAGATGTATTATCGGATATTGCCGCAATAACATTATCGACTGAGCTTTTAGGGATAACCGTATCAATGGTAATTCTCGGTTTTACATTGTCCACCGTAAGAGAGTCATTACCCATTATCTTGATTGCACCCTCTATTACCTCGTCATTTTTTATATCTGCAATATTAAATCTTCCGCCCTCGGGATTTAAGCCATCTCTACCCTCAGAATAGTTCAAGCTCACTGTAATATATCTTACATATGATGTTTTAAAATATGTATATGTAACAGAAATCGCCGACAACACCGTAACGATTAAGAGATCTGCTAACACTGTTTTTCGGTTTATAAAACTAAATCGCTGTTTTAATTTTCTGAATTGATTTTTTATCATCTGACATTTCATTTTTCTCACTATCCTTATCATTAAAATCCATAGCGCACATCATCATTATATTTAGGTAAGGTTTGAACACATACATTGTAAGCGACAATGAAAATGACAAAACTGACACAAACGCAGACATTATATACGGCTCTTTTTTTATGTTCCTGAAAACACACACAAATATCAATGCCAGAAATCCCAAAAGCCCGATTAAGCCTTGATCTGTAAACACTTGAATGAATTGGTTATGCGCCATTCTGCTAAGCACGAACGCACCACCTGCACTCCTATTTGCCTCCATTATTGGGTATGTCGATAACATTCCTGAGCCGTGAAGCATTCTGCCGGGAGATTCACCTGTGTATTTAATCAAATACTCCCAGATTTCAGTTCTGCCGCTTCCACCGTTTGATGCAACATTTTCAACAGTAAATCTATCCTGTATGTCTGCCGGCAATAATGGAAATACCACCGTTACTACAAGCACACCCGTTAAAACTCCGACAATCATAGTTCCTAATTTTGCTTTAATACTCTTTGTTCCGAATATGATAAAAGAAACTACACCTATCAAAACCCCCAAAAGACCGCCTCGTGAACCGGTTTTAAGAATTGCATAAAGAGTTAAAATTATCATTAATGCGTATAAGGGCATTGTTTTTCTCTTTTGAACTATTCGCTTCATAGCAACCATTGTAGGCATAATATAGTACGCACAGAATTGGTTTGGATCCTCCGTAAAGCCGAATATATAAATAACAGTTCTGTTTTCAAATTCGTTTATCATATTGTTGCTTGTAAGACAAAGCCATATACAGATGATGCCTACAACTATCCAGGTGCTGTCAATCAATTCTTTTTCATACTTATTATATGAACGCATAGTTACAAGCATTATAACAACGTAGGACAACATCATATCCGTAATGAATGTCACAGATTCATCTATTCGCAACATAAACAGACCACAGAAGCTTATTATAATGTATATGGTGTACACCAGATGCACACTGTTAAACTGTAACGGTTTAGTTTTCCCTAAAAACAACTTCAACAACAATATTCCCGCCACAGGAAATGTGATAACCTTTAAAAGAGAACCGAAAGGTGTTGTTACGATGGTATAGGGCATACACAAAAAATATAAACACGCCGCCATACAGTCAAGACTTATATGTGAAAAAAATTCTTTAACCTTTTTCATATGCGTCACCGAACACTCTCTTAAGCTTGCTGAATATAATCTTAATCGGGCGTATGCACGCTCTTATTATCCATAAAGGATTAAACATATTCCACTCTTTGAGCTTTCTTAAAATCTCTTGACTTATTACGCAGTTACATAAAAATTTTTTCCATACCATTAAGCCTGTACCCGTAAGGCCCGTTCCTGTCTGATAGTAATTATACACGATTTTGTCCGTAAAATATACGTTTTTCGCATTAGAATAGACATTCATCATAAAAACAGCATCTTCACCTGTACGCATATCTTTACGGAACTCTGTACTTATCATTTCACGCTTTATAAGACTTGCACAGCAGGTATTTAACAATATATCTGTTATAAAATGCGGATATACCTCGGTCTTAAACCGATTTTTATCAATTAATCCTGTTCTATACATACGTTTTTGGGGAAGCATTGTTCTATCGTCAAAAACAACCTTGTAATTACCACGTATTATGTCAGGATCACATTCTGTGCAGATATCTATGTAGTAGCTGAATGTATTTTCCGGCAGATAATCGTCACAATCAAGAAATATCACATATTCGCCTGTGCAAACTGCAAGAGCATCATTTCTTGCCGATGCAACACCGCCGTTTTCCTTGTTTATAAGAGTTATTCTGTCACCATAGCCTAATAGTATTTCATATGTATTATCAGTTGAACCATCGTTTACAACAATAACCTCAAGCTCTGCTCCCTTTTGTGAGAATATCGAGTTAAGACATCTATCTATATACTTTTCCGCATTATAGGCGGGAATTATAATCGAGATCTTTTTCATTATCGTAAATATCACCCTTCAGGTTATTTCTTCTGATTGTTTCTCTTTCGTGTCTGTCCATTTCACTGTGAAATTCTTCATCACAGCCTTCTGCGCTTTCGTGAATAAATATCTGTCTTATGGTCAGTAAAATAAGCTTTATATCTAACAGCAAGGAATAATTCAAGGCATAAATCAAATCCAGTAAAACCTTATCCGAGGCTCTTGAACTGTAATTGCCATAAACCTGTGCATACCCGGTTATTCCTGCCTTAATACTGTATCTCATACTGTAGTTTTTAACATCTCTGCAATAATCATCTGCAAATACAGGTCTCTCAGGACGAGGTCCTACAAAGGACATATCACCCATAAGAACATTAAAAAGCTGGGGCAGTTCGTCAAGTCGGGTTTTTCTAATGATTTTTCCCACACGAGTAAGGCGGGTATCATTCTTTGTTGCTAATTGGGCACCGTCCTTCTCCGCATCTTGACGCATTGTTCTGAATTTATAGCAGTTAAACACCTTTTTACCTATGGTATAGCGTTCCTGTTTGTATATTACAGGGCCCTCTGAGTCTGCCTTTATCGCTATTGCACAGACTGCCAGAAACGGAGATGCAATAATTATGCCTGCTAATGAGAATACAATATCAAAGGCACGTTTTATAGCAAGCTGAGCTTTGTTTATGGTAATGGGTGTTAATGATACCATAGGTGTGTCCTGATACATTTTTATATGTCCGTTATGTAAGGATTCCTTTGTAAAGGTTTCTGTAATGCTTATCTTTTTATTGTTGCACAAGGCATAATTCATCAATTCTTCCTTGAAATTTTCGCTTAATCCTTCAAGAATGATAACCTCATCACATTCCCCACCGATAATACTGTATACAAAGTCAATATCATCTTTGCTATTCTCATCTATGAGATAGTATTTTATGTTATCTGAATTTTTGAAAGAGTATTTTATTTTCCGTGCAAGACGTGATGGTCTGTCTTTTGACTCTATAATTAAAATTTTACGATTGTTGATTGATTTTATGTATAGCTTATCAAAAATGCATCTCCAAATACTGATAAATAAAATACTGCTCGCAGATATTACTAAGCCATCTAATATGTTATCCTTAAAATTTCCCAATATCACAGTCACAATACAATATAGAATAAAAACAATAATCCCCGACAGACATACCGAAACAACATCCTCGTTCGCTTGGTTTCGTTTGAAAGAATACATATCAAACATCGCAAAAAAGAATATAAGTCCACATTCAAAAAAACACAAGTAGTAAAATAGGTTGTCAGATTTACTCAAATTCAACACAGAGAAAGAACTAATAAGTATTATTAAAAAATCCATAGTAAATAATACTTTTTTGAGAAATTTTACATTAGTTGAAACCATTTTAAATACATTCCTTTACTAAACAGACAAAGGGCTGTAGCAAAACAAGCAGAAAATCATAGGTTTTTCTCCGCTTCATTTTGATACATCCCTCATGGAGCCGATGAATATCACATCAGCTCCCTATGTTTCATCATTATTCTTTGTAATCGTCAAGATTATTTCTTATTGCGCGCTTTGCAATATCAACATATCCGTCTTCATCATAAGCACTTGTAGCTCTTAACATATCTTCATAATACCACTTGCCAGGTTTCAGATCCTCAAAGCCATATGTCATTGCTGTTATTTCCTGACCATCTGCTGTTACAAGTGATGCATTATCTCTGCCGATGATTACATTGTACATCTTACAGAACTGTGCTCTTGTAATGTTATCATTTAATCCTAACGAACCATCATCATAGCCCTCTATAACCCCGGCATCAAGCAAGATTTTACCATACTGCTCATATGTTAATGTTGAATCTTTTGTGAAACCCAATCCGAGACACACAAGTTTGAATGTTTCACCACGTTTTATGTCGCTTTCTGCATAACAGTACTCGGTCGAGGTATCTATTGCGTTCTTGCTTATAAGATACTCAATAGCGCTTCTGTACCACTTTCCGTCTATATCTTCAAACTTTGCGGGAGCTCCCTCGTCATATACAAATCCGCTTAATTTATTGTTTTGCTTAACAAGACGATGCAACATTGCTGCAACCTCGCATCTTAGTGCATTGTCATCAGGGGCCATTGTTGTATTATCATAACCGTAGATATATGCATAGCTGTTATCAAATACAGGAACAGTATATGGTGGAATTACTTCCTCTTCTTCCTCTTCTTCCTCTTCTTCTGGTTTTACGTCCTCTTTAATTTCTTCCTCAACCTTAGTTGAGAATTTTGCATATATTACAGAGTTTCCTGTAACTACATACGAATACTCTAAAGCCTTGCTTATAGCTTCGCTTGACTCTCTGCTTTTTGCGTTTTCAAACCAGCCGTCAAACTGATAGCCCTCCTCAACGTTCGCCGATACTGTAATAATATCGCCTTCTTCGCCGGCTGTGATTCTATGTTTATTATGGCCACTTACGGATTTTACTGTTGTTGAATTTGTTATGTCAACACTTCCGCCTTCTGTAAGTGCAACAGCTTCGTGCTTATAATCGTAATTTGCAACAAGCATAACGCCGTCTTCCTTAGTTGCCGATAATGTTACAGAATTCGGTACATCATTTGAATCAGTCCATGAAATCTCAAGAATAGGCTTTCCTGAATCGTCTGCACTGTATTCAACTCTATGGTTTGACGGGATTTTTGTACCCGAATGTATTCCGTCATTTGTAAATAGGGTCCATTCCATAAATGCCGCCGAATCGTGAGACGGAATCTCGCTTTCTGTGATACCATTTCTATAGAAAGAATACTTTTCGACGGTAATACCTGTTATTCCCTTATATGTGCCGCCGTTGGGATCATATGAAATATGCCCCTTTCTGGCAAACGCAAGACTTATATGTTTCGCCTCATCAACTGTTATATCTTTTTTGTACACTGTGTTTGCTTTATTTGCCGTAAAATCAGTGTAATTGTACAGGGTTCCGTTTATGGTCGCACCTGCAAATATATAATCTGCTGCATCATCGGGAGTTACTGTCAATGTAACTACACTGTCTGATTTATATTTATCCTTTGCAAAATTAGTACCATCATATGAAGCAGATATGCTTGGCGCATTGTCAGCTTCAACGCTTCCGCTGCCGCCTGTCAATGTATGTATTGATACATTATACAGAAGACCAAAGTTAATATCGTCTATGATATTACCGTAGGTTAAATCAACTTTACCATCGCTTTTTGGTGCGCTTTTGTATGCAGTAAACGCAAAGGTTGTGTCAGTCTGACCCTCCGGCACCTCATATATATTATTATATCCAAGCTTAGATGTATCAGATGTGACGTTGGTACCGTAATTATACCATCCGTCATTATTTGATCTTATAAACCAGATATGCCATTTTTCCGTATTGCTTTCTGTTCTGTATGTTGTAAAGCTTGTGTCTTTCGAAAAACCGCCGTTTTTCGCAAATTTGGGTGTATACAGTATAATCTCCTCGCTTGCACCGCTGCCTGTGGGCAAAAGTGAAGAAAGTTCACTGTGTTTACTTATATACTGTCCCATCTTCATAAACTGGTCATAGTCGTTCTTTGTCGGCTTTATCGGATCAACCGATTGCTTGGGACCAATTACCAAAAGCATCGTATCGTATCCGTTTCTGCCGTGATGCGATATGCCCCACTTTACAAAGCTTCCTGGTGTGGTTTTTATGCTCTGATATAACGAGCTTTGTTCGTCTGCATTCAGCTCTGCAGCTTGTGTGCCGACTTTCGGAGCTAATCTCTTTCCTGTGATATACACTCCGTTATTAGCTGTGAGCAGTTCAATTTTTTGACCATAAGCCGTAGTATTCCAATTCGGTACATTGGACGCGAGCGGTTGATCGTAAGTTTTGCTAATAGCGGGCAATTCAAAACCGCTGTTCTGAAGTGAATAATTATTTTCAGCAGTCGCCAATGTAGGAACAACATTAAAATACATTGAACTTATGCAAACAGCCACTGTTGTTGTAAGTATTTTTTTTAGTCTACTCATTTTAAAATCTCCTTTTAAATCATTTCGAAAAAAAACGCACCACAAGAAATACATCTTATGATGCGGCAACCGGCTAACTTGAGTAGTACAAGTCCCTTGGCTTTGCGTCCCTATTTCACAATAGGTTTGCTTTTCACTTATATTAGTATTATATATCGTTCTTTTTATTTTGTCAATACTTTTTATGAAATTTTTTGTTCTTTTCCATAGTCACACACTAAGTGCCATCATTATTCTTACAAAATTCACAAAACACTATTTCTTCTGATATTCATAAACAAAGAAAAACAGCTGAACGTCCAAGAGTGTTGTTTAATATGTGCTCTTATCCGGCACATTCCCTATCATCCGCAAGGCATAATTATGATTGTCAAATTCTTTCACAAAACTTTATATATTCAAGTATCTCGCCGGCATTTGTGTCCGGCTTTGCTTTTTTCCATACCTTTTGAATTATGCCGTCCCCACCTATAAGATATGTTGTTCGAACAACTCCCATCGATACCTTTCCGTACAGCTTCTTTTCCTGCCATACGTCATATGCTTGGATTGCTTTAAGCTCGGGGTCGGAAAGCAGTGTAAACGGAAGCCCATGTTTCAACGCAAATTTTGTATGTGAAGCCTCGCTGTCCTTACTTATCCCGATAACCGGTATGTCAAGAGCCTTGTATTCCTCAAATGCATCTCTAAAAGCACACGCCTGGCGTGTGCAGCCCGGAGTATTGTCCTTCGGATAGAAATATACAACCACTTTTTTGCCTGCAAAATCACTGAGTCTTACTTCATTTCCATCTTTGTCGTTTAAAACAATTTCAGGTGCTTTTGTTCCCTCTTCTAACATTGTCCTCTTCCTTTCAGAAATATAAATTTATTTTCCTCTGACAGTCTCTCGGAATACGAGAAACCAAGCCTGTCAAATTTCTTTATATCATTAATGTCACAGATATTATTTTCCGCCATAAACCTTACCATCTCTCCGCGCGCCATTTTGACATATACACCTTTTTCCCTGACCTTGCCGCCTGTCATTTCTCCGAAAATACAATCAACAAATCTTATGCCGGGTTCAATGTGTTTCCGCACTGTTTTTGCGTATTCATCAGAGGCAAGATTGAGTATCAGCTCGTCCTTGACTGCGCTGTAAATATCAGTACCCCAGAAATCATACAGATTTTTACAGAAATCTGTTTTAAGACGCGCCTGCATTTCAAGCCGATATGGAGTTATACCGTCAAAAGGCTTCAGCACTCCGTAAAATCCTGAGAGAATACGCAGATGATTTTCTATATAATCAAAATAGCTGTCATCGAACACCTGCGGTGCCATATACTTGTATTGGATCCCGTCATAGGATAAAATTGCCGGAGTCAGATTTTTCCGTAAATCCATATTGGCATAACGCTTATAATTAAGCGCTGCAATCTCATCATTACATACAAGCAGCTTTTTCAATTCGTCATAGGACAAACTCTTAAGGTATTTCATCAGCATCTCAGCCCTGTCAAGGAAAACAGGAAGCTGTTTATGGGAAATAATATCCTCATACATCATCCTTTTCGCAGGTGATATTATTATCTTCATTTCTTTCTCCCGCTATATCAAAATACAATTATCAGTTAAAATAATTGTAGCATATTTCTGTTTAAAAGTCAAATACGAGATTTTCGATAAGGACTGTTATGAAATGCCGCTTAAATTACCGTTTGTGCAACTTGTATACCATTAATCGAAACGTTTTATGGGGTCCAATTCAATTTAGCCTACTTTAAAATCACAGAAAAGCAGGCTAATATTTTTCTCCCGAGAGGCTGTTGTGTTAAGCAACGGCCCCAACGTTAATTTATTTGGCATATATTTAACAAGCCTTGTTTTATGCCACTTTAAGCCTTTGAAATGGTCTGCGCTAAATGCAACAGCTCCATCAAAATCTGAGTACAATTGTGGCTCTCTTTATTGCATTAAAAAATCTCTTGCACTATTGTACAAGAGACTTTGGCTTTCATATACGAAATAGATGCCAATAATTTTGCAAAATCAATTGACAATATAGTTTATCAAATCTTGTATAAGGGTGCTAATAAAAGTATTAGATTAACTTTTTGAAATTATCGAGTTAAAATTCAAATTATGCTTTATTATTTCAAAACAATGTCCATTATTCCAACATCCTCTTTGTCAGTTGCTATCTTTAAATGCAATCCATAATTTAATGGAATCTCATACCTTTTTGGTAATGACTCACCATCAACCTCGATAGATTTTATTAAAACATCATCCACAAAAAAGTTTACTGTGGTATCAACAATATTGTCTTCATCAGGGCGACCTATCACAAAGCTCATTGTTTGAAATTGACCGTTTAGTCTTGATAATATAAAACCATTAGAATATCTAAGTTTGATACCATTCGTATACTTTTTGCCTCCTAAACTAAGAAATTCTCCTTTACTTGATAAATAAACAGAATATTTTTCTCCTCCATAAGGATAACAAATATCTGTTAAGTAAGTTTTTTCTCCCGGTTTCTCTCCCAGATAAACACTTTGAGTTGTTCCATCCCATGTAACTGTTTTTCCGATTGCTTCACCAACTGCCCTTACAGGCAGGTATGTAGTTCCGTTATAGATAAAAGGTTCTACAGTATTCCCAACAGCATCTTTAGGTTCGACTTTTATACCGTCAACATAGATTTTTATATTGTTATAAAATGCCTCAATTGTTTTTGTGGTTCTTGCCGCATATGTAACTCCGCTTGTAAGAACAACAGCACTTAAAAAACCAAGAAAATAACCTTTTAATTGTTTTTTCATTTTCAATTCCTCCGTTTATTTTATCTTTTGCACATTTTTTAAATTTATAAAAGAATGAAAGAGCACCCCAATCTCTCAAAATACTTCAAAATTAAAAAATGCGCCTACCGAAGCAGACGCATAAAAAACGCAAACTCCGATAGTCGCTAAACATAACTTAAATACAGGCAGGAATAATCCGCTATAATATTTAATGAAGTTTGCATTTTTGTCAAGTTCAAAAATATTATAGCGAAATAAAGAGTATAATATTCCTATAAATAAAAATACTCCTACCTCAAATTATATTAAGTTATGTTTAGCATAATTATTATACCACAATCACATTAAAAAATCAATATAAAAAAGGACAGTATTTCAATATTTGAGTGTTGAATTGTCAATGATGGGTGACACTTTTCTTAAAAAATAAAAAGTTCGCCCCAAATTACCCTTGTCAATGTGGAATGGTGGAG
>CADBPJ010000229.1 GCA_902796445.1 uncultured Ruminococcus sp.
GGAATGGAGCATATCGGAGTTTACCCATTGCCGGTAATCACCGTGTAAAAGCTCACCTATAAGCACAAATTCAGGCTTTAATTCTTCGGTGAACTTACGTAGTCTGCGAAGGAAATCGTGATCCAAACAGTATGCTACATCAAGCCGAAGACCATCAATGTCAAATTCATCTACCCAGAATTTAACCGCCTCAAAAATATGGTTGATAACCTCCTCGTTGCGGAGATTAAGCTTTACAAGGTCATAATTACCCTCCCAGCCCTCATACCATAGTCCGTCATTATAGTTACTGTTCCCGTCAAAGTTTATATTGAACCAATCCTTATATGGTGAGTTCCATCGCTTTTCCAATACATCGCGAAATGCCCAGAACCCGCGTCCTACGTGATTGAATACACCATCAAGTACAACACGTAACCCCATATCATGCATTTCTTTTGTGATTGCCTTAAAATCCTCGTTAGTTCCAAGCCTTGAATCTATCTTAAAGTAGTCACGCGTGTTATAGCCATGAGTATCTGACTCAAATAGGGGAGAGAAATACACTGCATCCGCCCCTGTTTCCTTTATATGCGGAATCCATTCCGATATTCTGTTTATTCTGTGTGTTTGTACTCCGTCATTTAGAAAGGGTGCTCCGCAAAGTCCCAATGGATATATCTGATAGAATACGCTGTTGTATGCCCACATTATTTGAATCCTCCTAATTTGTATCTCTTTGTTTTACATTGTACCATAAATAAAAAATAATTTCAACTTAAATGTTATTTTTCTTGACAAAGACTTGATAATAGGATATAATAACTATAATGGATTAATTGTACATTATAATATAAGAATAAGGAGAATGACTATGAAAAAATTATTATCATTCGTGATTGCTTCCGCAATATCCTTGTCGTCCATCGGAATTGCGAATGCAGGAATTTTTGGTCTGCCGTCAACAGATACGGTGGAGGTAGGACTTGATACGAAAATCAGTAATTCGTCCCTGTCTTACAATGACTATGACACTGAGAGTGCACCGTGTGTGATTTATGTATCATCATCAACTTCTAAGGGTGCATTAAATGCAAAAGCAACAATTGACATGACAGAAGTTAAGAATAAGTGGAACGAATATATTGGAGTTGCCGTAGCAAACGGAATTCCAAGAGAAACAGCTGTGGAATATATTGATCTTAGTGCAAGCAGATTTACTTTAAAAGTTGAAGCTGATTCCAAGATCAAAAATTCGGCAGGTGTAAGCACTGTACTAAATTGGAGCACGAAGGCTCAGGAGTTGTTTGAACCTGACGGCGATGCTACATACACAGAAACAGACACTAAGACAACATACACCATTACAATGAAAATCAAGGCCTCAAACCAGGAACTTGATGAGTATTTTACAACAGGCGATATGAATGCTATTTCAGTTGAAATATTAGGCAGCACAGTTGAGGGTGTAAATACAGTTTACAGGATTGATTCAGAGTTTAGCGGTACTATTAAACTTGATGTTCCGCCGTCAAATGATAATAGTGATCAGGATATGGTAATCACATTCAATGATACTGACACGAACTATATTAAACAGATTGTGACCGGCGGCGGATCAACAAGACCAAGACCGACACCAACGCCAACACCAACGCCAACACCGACACCGACACCAACACCAACACCAACACCGACACCAACTCCGGAGGTGCCTGATGAGTTGGCAACGACGGTTGAGCCACAGTTACAGGGTACATCAACAGGTGCAAAGCTGAATTATAATGATCACTATGCATATATCATTGGATACGATAATGAAGATGGAACATCAGTAGTAAGACCTGAGAATCCGATAACCCGTGCTGAGGTTGCAACAATCTTCTACAGATTGCTTGATGAAGAGTCAAGAAATAAATTCAGAACACAGGAATGTGATTTCTCGGATGTTAATGTTGGATCTTGGTACAACAACAATGTAGCAACTGTTGCAGCGGCAGGAATTATCAATGGTTATGAAGATGGAACATTTAGACCTGATAAGAAGATTACAAGAGCTGAATTTGCTGCGATAGCTGCAAGATTTACATCACTTACGTATGAGGGCGAACCGCTATTTGGTGATACAGCAGGACATTGGGCAGAACAGGCAATCAACAATGCGGCAATCACAGGTTGGGTCAACGGATATGAAGACGGAACATTTGATCCTGACAGTGAGATTACGAGAGCTGAAGCAATAACACTTATAAACAGAGTTCTTTACAGATATATTCGTGAAGAGAATATGCATGAAGGAATGGTTAAGTGGGCAGATAATACTGAAGATAAGTGGTATTACGAGGCTGTTCAGGAAGCTACAAACTCACATGATTTCGATCGTAAGGATATCGGATATTACGAGACACATACAGCAATAGAAGATGCATATGATTGGGAATCACACGAGAAATAAATAATATAATAACCCTTGGCACATCAGCCAAGGGTTATTTTTATGCAGGTAAGTGTGCATTAAAAATGCCCTCCATTGAAGAGAGCATTTTAATATATTTATTCTGTATCTATAGAGTTTGGAGCCATAGTCTTTGTAACAGGCTTCTCTGTCGCTACAGGATTTGCAGTTGCCGCAGGCTTTGCGGTTGATGTCGGCTTTGATGTCGGCTTTGCTGTTGTTTTCTCTGTAGCTGAAGGCTTTGTTGTAGGTTTTGCGGTTGTTGTCTTACTTGTTGATGAAGGCTTCTCGGTAGAGTCATCCTTTGAATTGCTTTCGGGCTTTGGTGTTTCGTCCTCAAATTCAATTTCATTTATGAATTCTATTTCGTCGAGTCTGCCGATTGTATATCCGTCATCAATCAGTTTTTTAATCAATATATCAAGATTATTAGCTGTTGATGTGCTTTCATCTCTGTTAGCAAATTCTATAACTAAGTTGTTAACGTTAGGCTTACTGTTCTGATAATTCTGTGCAAGCTTATCACCCGATACATTTGTGTCACAGTAGTAATAACCATTTTCTGCCAATACATCCTTGTATCTTTGCTTATCTGAACCGAATACTGTGTTAGGATAGCTTCCGCCTAAGAAGCGATATATCTTAACGGGCTTTTTATTTTCAGGCGAATTTTCAACAATTAAGTCATACGTTTCTTCAACTTCATCTATAAATGTTGTTTTGTCTGCATATAATATATCAGCATTACCTGATTTTGAAAGGGGGAGTACAAGATGACCTTCCTCAATAGCACGTCTGCATACTTGAGGATTATCTTTTATATCCTTGCCGTTTACAAAAAATGTAGCCTTTACGTTGTACTTTCTTAATACATCGAGAATATCAGGTGTTACATTCTCTGATGGACCGCCATTAAAGGTAAGATATGCGTGCATTGTCTCACCTGACTTAGAAATAACATCGAGATAATCATTTCTGCCCGGTTGGGGATCGGGAATTGCAGGATCAAATTTTGCATCTGTATCTTCTTTGTATGGTATTTGTGTAGCCTGCATAGCTGCATTTTCGCGTTCTTGCTTGTCCTTAGTGCATTTAACAATATTAAATATAAGCAAAAATCCGAGAAATAATACCGCAATCAGCAGAATAATACGTTGTATCCGTCTCTGTCTTTCTCTTTTTTTGTGTTGCATTTTCAGACGTTCGCGGCGTCTTGCTTCAAAATCTTGTGATGTAGCCACTTTTTTCACCTCGTAAGTAATAATAAACATAAGAATAATCTTTACAAGTGTATTATACACTAAAGTAAAGAAAAATTCAATATTTTTCTTTAAAAATTTTTTTAAAAAAATAGGGAGTGATAATATGTACAGGATTATAAGCATAATTGTTGCTTTTATGTGTATGTTAGGAGGGTGTGGAACGGTAAAAACATATTCAGATACAGGGCTTAGCAGTGAAGGGCATGGCTGGGGATTTGTGAGAAAAAAAGGCGATGCACCCGATATACCAAAGGAGCAGGTGGAATTATTGAGGAAATATAATGGGGAATACCTGTCGCAAAAGGACGAAAAAAATCTATATCTGACATTTGACGAAGGGTACGAAAACGGATTTACGCCTGTAATACTTGATGTGCTTAAAAAGACTGATACACCTGCGGCATTTTTTGTTACAGGTCCGTATCTTAAGGGTCAGGAGGAAATTATAAAACGAATGATAGAGGAGGGGCACGTTATAGGTAACCATACGGTTAATCACCTGAATTTGCCAAAACAATTGCCAGAAACTGTGGAAAATGAGATAGTGGCTCTTAATACAATGTGTGAAGAAATGTACGGCTATAAAATGACGTATATGCGGCCGCCCGAGGGCGAATTTTCTGAAAAAACACTTGATATTTCCAATTCTTTAGGAATGCGTAATATTATGTGGAGCTTTGCATACAAGGATTGGGACATAAACGCACAAAAGGGTGCAGACTATGCCTACCAAAGCGTTATGCCGTATCTGCATAATGGATGCGTGATACTTCTTCACGCTGTATCCTCGGATAACGCTTCAGCACTTGAGAGAATAATAAATGATGCAAAAGCACAAGGCTATACCTTCAAATCTCTTGATGAACTATAACTCGTGTGTTTTCTGCCATTAAAAGATTAGATATTTCGTTTTGCGGAGTATGGATAACTGCGTTCGGGTACATAAAAAGCAAGGTACGCAGTCCGTACTCCGTTTCATTTTCTGTGAGTGGAGTATATGTAATACATTCTATATTCTTTCCGATGATTGATGCGGTTAAAGTAAATATTAGCATTGCCATACCTGACAATATCGTGAAAATTACAAAAAATAAAATAAAAACGTACATATGGTGCACTTCCTTTCGTAATATATTATGGTTATTATAGGAAAAACGTGCTTGACTTTTATGTGGATATACATTATAATATATCTTGTATAATAATGACTAAAACATATGGAGATTAAAATGATTACAGTAAACAACTTAAGTGTAAACTTTGACGGACAACCGCTATTTAAAGATGTAAATTTGAAATTCACACCTGGCAACTGTTATGGCGTTATAGGAGCAAACGGTGCGGGAAAATCTACTTTTTTGCGCGTTTTATCAGGAGATTTAGACTCGAGCACAGGCGAAGTATCAATTCCGCCTACTTGCAGAATGTCGGTTTTAAAACAGGACCATTTTGCCTTTGATGAATACACTGTCCTTGATACTGTCATTATGGGTAACAAAAAACTATATGACATTATGAAAGAAAAAGATGCACTTTATATGAAAGAGGATTTTTCTGATGAGGACGGAATACGCGCCGCAGAGCTTGAAGCAGAATTTGCAGAAATGGACGGATGGGAGGCAGAGTCTGATGCATCAAAGCTTATCCAGGGCTTAGGTCTTGAGGAAAGCTTGCTATATTCAAATATGTCCGACCTTGGCGGTAACGAGAAGGTCAAAGTCCTTTTAGCACAGGCGCTTTTCGGTAATCCCGATATTATTCTTCTTGATGAGCCTACAAACCATCTTGACATAAATGCGGTTGAATGGCTTGAAGATTTCTTAATGGATTATCAGGGAACGGTTATTGTGGTATCTCATGACAGATATTTTTTGAATGTTGTATGTACGCATATGGTTGATATTGACTATGGTAAAATCAAAATGTATGTGGGTAACTATGAATTCTGGTATGAGTCATCACAACTCATTCAGAAGATGATAAAACAACAGAATAAACGTAACGAGGAAAAGATAAAGGAGCTTGAAACATTTATTGCAAGATTTTCGGCAAACAAGTCTAAGTCAAAACAGGCTACAAGCCGTAAAAAGATGCTTGACAAGCTATCTGTAGAGGATATGCCCGCATCTTCAAGACGCTATCCGTTTGTAGGTTTTGAAATGGACAGAGAGGCGGGCAAGGACTTATTGACAGTAACAGACATTTCAAAGAGTCTGAATGGCGAAAAGCTCCTTGATAATATTTCATTTACATTAAATCACGGCGATAAGATTGCTATAATAGGCGAAAATGAATTGGCTGTAACAGCACTCTTAAAAATCCTTGCTGAGGAGGATGATCCTGATACAGGTGAAATCAAGTGGGGTGTAAGTACATCACGCAGTTATTTTCCTAAAGATAATAATGAGTTTTTTGAAGGCTCAACACTTAACCTGTGTGATTGGCTAAGGCAGTATTCAAAGCCGGGCTTTGAAACACAGAATGAAACATATATACGCGGATTTTTAGGCAGAATGTTGTTTTCGGGTGATGATGTCTTCAAAGAGGTACGAGTGCTTTCAGGAGGCGAGAAGGTGCGTTGTATGCTGTCACGTATGATGCTTTTCGGCTCGAATGTATTGATACTTGATCAGCCTACAAACCACCTTGACCTGGAGTCTATTACTGCGGTAAATAACGGTCTTACAGCGTTTAAGGGTAATGTCATATTCGCATCGCACGACCATGAGTTTGTCAATACTATTGCTAACAGGATTATACGAATAAACGCAGACGGCTCGATTACTGACAGAATGTGCACATATGATGAATACTTAGAAAAAGTCAAAAACGGAGAGATTTAACATATTTTACAGTGTTTTGACTACAATAAGAAAGAGGATAAAACAATGAGCAAAGCAGATGAATTATTTATTAAAAACTGTCGTGAGATTATCGACAACGGCTTTTCTGATGAGGGACTTGACGTACGTCCTACATGGGAGGACGGTGTTAAGGCTCATACAAAAAAGAGCTTTGGAATAGTCAATCGATATAATTTAGCAGAGGAATTTCCAATTCTCACTTTAAGACGTACATTCCTTAAAAGTGCGGTTGATGAAATCTTGTGGATATGGCAGAAAAAATCAAACAATATTAAGGATTTACATTCTCATATATGGGATTCGTGGGCAGATGAGGATGGCTCTATAGGTAAGGCATATGGCTATCAGCTTGGTGTTAAGCATCAGTATCCTGAGGGTGAATTTGACCAGGTTGACAGAGTTATCTACGACTTAAAGAATAATCCTGCATCACGGAGAATTATGACAAATATATATGTACATCAGGACCTTAAGGATATGAATTTATACCCTTGTGCATATAGTATGACATTTAATGTGACAGGGAATAAGCTTAATGCTATTCTTAATCAGCGTTCGCAGGATATGCTTGCGGCTAATAATTGGAACGTTGTACAGTACAGTGCATTGCTCATTATGATGGCAAAGGTATCGGGATTTGAGCCTGGTGAATTAATTCATGTTATAGCAGATGCACATATCTATGACAGACATATTCCGATTATAGAGCAGATTATATCAAACGAGCCTTATGATGCACCGATACTTCACGTTGCAGATAAGACGGATTTCTATGATTTTACACGTGATGATTTCACATTGGAAAATTACAAATATCATAATTTAGATGTAAAAATTCCCGTTGCTATATAAGGGAGGGCGATACAAATGAAACTTGGATTTATAGGTGCAGGAAATATGGGCAGTGCAATAATCAAAGGTGCGATTTCCTCAGGTGTTGTAAAATCCGAAAATGTAATAGTAACTGACAGGGATATGGCAAAGCTTGATGCTTTGAAAAATGAGTTTGGAGTAAACATATCAAAGGAAAATACAGATTGCTTGGATTGCGATGTTATATTCCTATGCGTAAAGCCGAATGTTCTCGGAAACGTTATTGATGACATAAAATCACATATTAAGAGGGATACTGTGTTCGTTTCTATTGCTGCAGGTCAGTCAATCAAGAAAATTAGTGAAATGTTTGATAAGTACGATGTGAAAATTGTACGTGTTATGCCAAATACTCCTGCACTTGTAGGTGAGGGAATGTCGGCTGTATGTACAAACAGCTATGTAACAGCAGATGAAAAGGGAGCGGTGCTTCAGATTTTAAATTCCTTTGGTAAGGCGGAAATAGTATCGGAAAGCGTTATGGATGCTGTAACGGCTGTTAGCGGCTCATCGCCTGCGTATGTATATATGTTCATTGAGGCAATGGCAGATGCGGCGGTGCGTGGCGGTATGACACGTGATTTGGCATATACATTTGCATCACAGTCTGTACTTGGTAGTGCTAAAATGGTGCTTGAAACAGGAAAGCATCCTGGCGAATTAAAGGACATGGTATGCTCACCCGGCGGTACGACTATAGATGCTGTTGCAGTGCTTGAAGAAACGGGCTTCAGAAATTCTGTTATGAAAGCAATGGATGCTTGCATAAAAAAATCAAAGTCAATGTAAAACGGAGATAAACAAATGAATTTATTTATTAATATACTTCTCTTGATAATCGGATTTTTTCTTTTGGTTAAAGGCTCGGATGTGTTCGTTGATGGCAGTGTATCAATAGCGAAGCTTATGCGTGTCCCTGCAGTGATAATAGGTCTTACAATAGTGTCAGTAGGAACATCTGCACCTGAGGCAGCGGTAAGTATCACAGCAGGAATAAAGGGCAGTAATGAGATTGCTATATCAAATCTTGTCGGCTCAAATATATTTAATATACTTTGCGTTGCAGGTGTAAGTGCGTTGATTACACCATTTATGGTGGATAAAGAAGTTTTGAAGCGTGACTTTCCGGTGTCCCTTGCTATTATGGTTTTAGTTACTGTAATGTGTTTTACGGGCAGAGTTATTTCTCAGCTTGAGGGCGTAGTTCTGTTTGTAATATTTATTTTATACATTGCATATCTTATAAGAAATGCAATAAAAAACAGGGTAGAGTCAATTAATAATGAAAAGCCTATGTCGGCATTAAAAAGTATATTGTTTATACTTATAGGTATTGCGGCAATAATCGGCGGCGGTCAGCTTGTTGTAAGCAGTGCAAAAGTTATCGCAAAAGTATTTGGTATGACAGAAACGTTAATAGGCTTAACAATTGTTGCAATAGGCACATCACTTCCTGAACTTGTTACAAGCATTGTTGCGGCGAGAAAAGGTCAGAGTGATATTGCCATAGGTAATGTTGTTGGCTCAAACATATTTAATCTTGTGTTTGTATTGGGTCTTTCATCATCATTTAATGCGATTACAGTTGTGCCTGAAGCAATGATAGATGCAATAATAATGCTTGCTGTGAATGTAATCGGATTTATACTATGTCTTACTGCTCGGAAACTTAACAGAGCTGAGGGGGCTTTTATGATATTGACATATGTGGCATATACAGGATATTTGTTAGTCAGATAAAAGAAAGGAGTTAATGGTTATAATTATGAAAGTTTGTGTGTTTGGTGCGGCAAGCAATTTAATAGATGAAAAATATATAAAAGCAACAGAAATGTTATGTACAAAGATTGCAAAGAACGGACACGAGCTTGTGTTTGGCGCAGGTGCAAGCGGGCTTATGGGTGCGGCGGCACGTTCGTTTAAGGCCCAAGGTGCAAAAGTGACAGGAATTATACCCGCTTATTTTAAAACAGAAACAGTAGAAGAAATCTTCGAGGATTGTGATGAATTGATTTTCACTGAGGATATGCGTGAGCGTAAAAAAATGATGGAGGATGCGGCGGACGCATTTGTAGTTGTCCCTGGCGGTATAGGCACTCTGGAGGAATTGTTTGAGATTATTACTCTTAAGCAATTAGCTCGCCATAAAAAGCCTATTGCGTTCTATAATTTTAATAATTTCTATGACGGGCTTATTGATTTTTTAGATAAGTGCGAAAAGGAAAAATTTATCCGCGAGGGTTGCCGTAATCTTTATATTGCAACTGACAATGATGAAGAACTAATCAACTATATTGAGGACGATACACCATTTGAGTTAGGATTAAATGATTTGAAATAAAAAAGGGGATGTAAAAAAACAGCACCGATCGTTTGACGGCGAATTAATCTATATCAAAATATAGATTAATTGCTAAAAAGCATTACTAAA
>CADBPJ010000230.1 GCA_902796445.1 uncultured Ruminococcus sp.
TGGCATCGGGAGAGGAAAAGGCAAGAGAGGCGCTTGAGGAAATAAATAAACGTAAAAAGGACGGAACTGCCGCTCCTAAAGATGACTCACTTATACCTATTCTTGAGCTGTCTATCGAGATGTATTGCCGCGGCTATAAATTCGCAAAGGTGGATTTGTATAAGTCACACGCAACAAAGTTTATAATAACACCTGACGGATTATTGCCGCCGCTTAATGCTTTGCCCGGACTTGGTGAGAATGCCGCAGTCGCCATTATGGAGGAGCGGGAAAAGGGTGAGTTTAAAAACATCGAGGAATTACGGTTACGAACGGGTGCAACAAAAACAGTTGTGGAAATATTACAGGAAAATGGTTGCTTTGACGGAATGAGTGAAAGCAACCAGGTAAGTCTGTTTGAATTATAAGCCAACTATATACAAGGTCAATATTAATTTTCACTTGACAAATCCCTCTAAATAGAATAAAATATATGATGGAGGTAGTTTTATGATGTCAAGCTGTGAATACTGTATGAACTATGCATATGATGAAGAGTATGAGGATTACACTTGCATCATTGATATGGACGAGGACGAATTACTGAGGATTTATTCGGATAAACGCAGGGGTTGTCCTTATTTCAGAATGGGAGATGACTATACCATTGTCAGAAAACAAAACTAACGGAGTTCTATATTCCCAAATGTCAGATGATGAGCTGATAGCGTTATCTCAATCAGGAGATAATACAGCACTTGAAACAGTGCTTGTGAGGTATCAGCCGCTTGTATATAAAAAATCGCGTCCATACTATCTTGCCGGCGGTGACGATGATGATGTAATTCAGGAGGGATTAATAGGCCTGTATAAAGCCGTTATGAGCTTTGATAAGTCTAAATTTCCTCTCTTTAATGTGTTTGCAGGTGTATGCATAGAGCGCAGAATACTTTCGGCGGTAAAGAAAGCGTCAAGGCTTAAACATAATCCGCTTAATTCATATGTGTCGCTTAGTGAGCCTGATTTGAGTGAAAATACAAATGCAGGCGGTGTGCTGTGTGATGATGCATCAACAACAAATCCTGAAAAAATATTGATAGAGAAAGAAAACGTACAAGGTCTTGAAGGTAAAATAAACAATGCACTTTCACCATTTGAAATGGAGGTGCTTCAATCAAGCCTTAACGGAAATTCATATAAAGAAACAGCAGACATTATCGGGCGTGATGTAAAGGCGGTTGATAACGCAATGCAGAGAATTAAGAAAAAGCTTGAACGTGTGCTTGGCTAATGAGGAGACTAAAGATGTTTGAAGATAAAGTATTAGTATGCAAGGATTGTGGTGCGGAGTTTGTGTTCACCGAAGGTGAGCAGGAATTTTATGCGAAGAAGAATTTTTTGACCGAGCCGCAACGTTGCCATGATTGCAGAAAACGACGAAAGAACAGCACAGGCGATACAGGTTCGCTTGTGTTGTATGAAATAGTATGCTCAAAATGCGGCGAAGTAGAAAAAATACCCTTCGAGCCCAGACATGATAGACCTGTATTATGTGCATCATGTTACAGAAAATTTAAAGAAGGCAGGACGGTAAATAAATAGAGAAAGTGGGGTGCAAACCCATGCAATATAAACTAAACAGACGTCTTATACCAATTAATGATCCATCAGAGGTTGGTGAGGGCGAGATACTTGTAGAAATAATGACACTTGGCGAATTTGACCAGGCATATGAGGGAACATATCACCATGAAATGCTTATGGACTCTATGGAGCATATTCAGTATTCAAAGGCGGAAATTTTAAGGAGCTGTATAATAGGAACAATACTGATACCCGATAAACAGGACTTGCTTGAAAAAGAATTCGGATTTGGATTTTATATCCATAAAGGTCACTTGATTTTCATAGACGATACAGAGCGTATTCAGAAAATAGCGGCACGTCTGCCTGAGATAAAAGCGATGGAGAACTCCCTTGAAGCACGGTTTTTCCTTGAACTTATGGAGTTTTTCATTAATGATGACGTACTATATCTGCAGAGATACGAGGATATGCTAATCTCCGTTGAGGAACAGCTTATGGAGGACGAGATAGAGGACTTCCATACAGATATGCTAAGGTACAGACGTGAAATACTTGTCCTAAACGGACATTATCAGCAGTTTACAGAGTTTATGCAGATGATGGCAGAGAACAAGAATCAGATGTTTAATGCCGATGACTGCCGACTATTTCGAGTGGTTGCAAACAGAGCCGACAGGTTGTATGATAATACCAAGATGCTTCGTGAATACACAGGTCAGCTTCGTGAACTTTATCAATCACAGATAGACGTTGCACAGAACAAGATAATGCGTACACTAACAGTCGTAACAACCATATTTATGCCACTTACAGTGATAGTTGGCTGGTATGGTATGAACTTCAAGTTTATGCCTGAGCTTGCATCAAAGTATGGCTACATAGGTGTTATTGTATTAAGTGCGATTGTTGTAATCGGTGAGATAATATTCTTTAAGAAAAAGAAATGGTTTGAGTGAATTATGTAGCAAAACTTGTGTTTTGCTACACTTGCTTTTTGGTATGGAAATAATTTTTGAAAGAAAGATGATATAATATGAAACTTAGTGAAATAATAAATAACGAAAAATTGTCCTTGTCCTTTGAGGTGTTTCCGCCTAAAACCGACACTGCTTTTGAAAGCGTAAAACATGCAACGGAGGAAATTGCAAAGCTGTCACCGTCATTTGTAAGTGTTACATACGGCGCAGGCGGCGGTACAAGCAAATATACGTTGGATATTGCAAAAAACATAAATGAGCAGTACGGCGTGCCGACACTGGCACATCTTACGTGCGTATCATCTTCAAAGGAAACAGTACAGAAAAAAATAAAAGAGATAAAGGCGGCAGGCATAGAGAATATTATGGCTTTGCGTGGCGATCTTACCCCTGAGCTCGAAAATTCGGATAGGTCAAAATGGGCGTACAGAAATGCCATTGACCTGATACGTGACATAAAGGACTCAGGCGAGGATTTCTGTATAGGCGGTGCGTGCTATCCTGAAATTCACCCTGAAAGCGAAAATCAGAGAGAGGATATAAAACACCTTAAAGAAAAGGTTGATTCAGGATGCTCATTCCTTACAACACAGATGTTTTTTGATAATAATCTGCTGTATAATTTCCTGTATAAAATACGTGAGGCGGGTATAACAGTGCCTGTAATACCGGGTATAATGCCGATTACTAACGCAAATCAGGTTGAACGTGCAATTAAGCTGTCAGGCTCATTTATGCCACAGCGGTTTAAAAGCCTTGTGGATAAATTCGGACATTCCCCCGAGGCAATGAAGCAAGCAGGTATTGCATATGCAACAGACCAGATAATCGACCTCTTTGCTAACGGCATAACAAACGTTCATGTGTATTCTATGAACAAGCCTGATGTTGCCGAGAAGATACAGAGCAATCTATCGGAGATTATAAAAGTTTGAAAAAAGATAAGCGGCGCATCTCGCACGTCCGCACTCACTTATGTACATTGAGTACACGGAGTTCGTGCGAACGCACAATCTGGTTGCTTCTCTTTTTTCCAAACGGGTTTTGTGAAGGAGTTAACGGTCATAATAATGATATATGTAAAAACATACGAGCCAACACCCTTTAATATGCGTGAAATATTGCGTTATGCAGGTGTTAAGGGTGATAGCGCAGATTTTCAAAGCATAATAGACGAGTGCATTAGCGAGGTCAGGGACAAGCTTACGTATAAGGTGTGCTATACAGAGTTCCCGATTTCTGTAACGGACGAATATATAGATTTGGGCTTTATAAAAACAGAGTCAAAGGATTTGAGAAAAAATCTTAAGAACTCTCGCGGAATAGTTCTTTTTGGTGCAACAATAGGTATAGCTATTGACAGACTTATTGCAAAATACAGTGTAATATCACCTGTAAAAGCGCTTATGTTTCAGGCGATAGGTGCAGAACGCATAGAAAGCTTGTGCGACAGCTTTAACGATGAAATAAAAGAGAAATATATAACAGCACCTCGATTTAGTGCGGGCTATGGTGATCTTCCGATTGAGGTACAAAAAGACATTTTTTTGGCACTTGATTGTCAGAGGAAAATTGGAGTGACACTAAATGGCAGTATGCTGATGTCACCATCAAAATCTGTAACAGCCATTATAGGAGTAAGGACATGAATATAAAGGAATATATAAAGAACAATATCCTCTATCTTGACGGAGCGATGGGTACGCTTTTGCAGGCACAGGGACTTAAAAGCGGAGAGTTGCCCGAGAGATGGAATATAACACACAGCGATATAGTTAAAAAAATACATCTTGACTATTATAATGCCGGCTCAAATGTAGTCAGTGCCAATACATTCGGTGCAAACATTCTGAAATTTGATGAAACAGAGCTTGAGAAAATTATAAAAGCGGCGGTCGAGAACGTAAAGTCCGCGCGTGATGAAAGCTGTGGTATGCAAGAAAAATGGATAGCCTTAGACATTGGTCCGTCAGGCAGAATGCTTGCGCCATACGGCGATTTTGATTTTGAAGATGCGGTAGAAACCTTTGCAAAAACTGTACGGCTTGGTGTGAAATACGGTGTAGATGTTATCTTCATACAAACAATGAATGACAGCTATGAAACGAAAGCGGCACTGCTTGCGGCGAAGGAGAATTCGGATTTACCCGTATTCGTTTCAAATGCATTCAGCGAGGACGGAAAGCTTATGACGGGTGCCGATCCTTTTGCTATGATAGCAATGCTTGAGGGTATGGGTGCCGATGCAATAGGCATAAACTGTTCATTAGGACCAAAAGCATTAGGCGGTGTGGTACGTGAATATATAAAATATTCATCAACTCCTATTATATTAAAACCAAATGCAGGCTTGCCAAAGTCAGTTGACGGAAAAACTGTATTTGATGTTGATTCTATAGAATTCAGCAATGAAATAGCACAGTTTGTAAAGGAAGGCGTAGGAATAATAGGCGGTTGCTGTGGTACTACTCCGGAGTATATAAAAAATCTTGTTGATGCTACAAAAGACATAACGGCAGTTCCTGTTACGCAAAAAAATATTTCCTGTGTGTCATCATACACTCATGCTGTAGAATTTGGGAAAAAGCCTGTTCTTATCGGTGAGAGAATAAATCCCACAGGCAAGAAACGATTTAAGGAAGCCTTAAAAGCCAATGATATAGATTACATTCTAAAAGAGGGAATTGCACAGCAGGAAAAAGGTGTCGGTGTGCTTGATGTAAATGTAGGCTTGCCTGAAATTGACGAGGTAGAGATGCTTAAAACCGCTGTGTGCGAGTTGCAGGCAATAATAGATTTACCATTGCAGATTGATACATCTGATACAACCGCAATGGAGGCGGCACTCCGACGATATAACGGAAAGGCTATGATTAACTCTGTAAACGGCAAAAAAGAAAGCATGGAGGCAGTATTTCCGCTTGTAAAAAAATACGGCGGATTTGTTGTTGCACTTACTCTTGATGAGGGCGGAATACCCGACAGGGCAGAGGATAGACTAAGGATTGCAAAATCAATACTCTCGGAGGCTGAAAAATACGGCATTTCCAAAAAGGACTTGATATTTGATCCGTTGGCATTAACGATAAGTGCAGATAACCGCGCAGGCTTGGAAACCTTGCGTGCGGTGGAAATGATTACAGACGAGCTTGGCTGTAACACGTCCCTTGGTGTGTCTAACGTGTCATTTGGTTTGCCCAGACGTGATATAATAAACAGCGGATTTTTCACTCTTGCAATGGGCAAGGGGCTGTCGGCGGCGATTATGAATCCGTACTCACACCAAATGATGCAAGCATACTATTCGTATTGTGCATTAAATGCATTAGATGAAAATTGCAGTGCATATATTGAATATGCAGAAAATATCGAAGATGTTGCTGTCGTGACAAATGGTGTCAAATCTGAGAAAACAATAGACGAATACAAAAGTGATTTGCAAAGGTCAATTATAAAAGGCTTAAAGGACCAATCAGGGGCAATTACACAAGAGCTGTTAAAAACCACAGATCCGCTTAAGATAGTGCAAGATGAAATAATACCTGCACTTGATGTTGTAGGAAGCGGTTTTGAGAAAAAGACGGTATATCTGCCACAGCTTTTAATGAGTGCCGAGGCGGCAAAATCAGCATTTGAGAAGATAAAAGAATCAATGTCAGGTGAGGGGAATACATCTGATAAGGCTACAGTTATAATAGCAACCGTTAAAGGTGACATACACGATATTGGTAAAAACATCGTTAAACTATTGCTTGAAAATTACGGATTTAACGTCATTGATTTAGGACGTGATGTTTCACCTGAAGCGATTTCGGATAAGACGGTGGAAACTCACGCACCACTTGTAGGTCTGAGTGCATTAATGACAACAACAGTACCTGCAATGGAGGAAACAATAAAGCTGTTGCGTAAGACGGCACCCTGGTGCAAGGTGGTTGTAGGCGGAGCAGTGCTTACACAGGAATATGCAGATGCAATAGGAGCGGATTGCTATTCAAAGGATGCAATGGAAACGGTACGCTATGCTGAATCTATATAAGTTATAGGGGATGTAAAAAAACAGCACCGATCGTTTGACGGCGAATTAATCTATATCAAAATATAGATTAATTGCTAAAAAGCATTACTAAA
>CADBPJ010000231.1 GCA_902796445.1 uncultured Ruminococcus sp.
CTGTACGCAATCTGAGCATACATAAGAATGGGGGTTATATACGAAATATCCGCCCTCGGTATTGATTTGTGAGGAGATAGCCTCAAGTGAATTTTGAACAACTTCTCCGACACTTTCTTTGATTTTTGCATAATCCTTATCCGACTGATCATATACCTCTTTTATTGAGCTACCAGGTATTATATCGTGGAATTGATTTTGAAGCAACAATCTCCATGCATCATTCAGCTTTCCTTGCTCGTATTCGCAATTAGCAAGGCTATTGGCAATAACTGAAAGTGCCTCTGCATTTTGAAGCAAAAATTCACTCTCTCGATTATTCTTTTTATTTTTTGCAATAGATGTATATGTTCCTCTGTGATATTCCAGATACAATTCTCCCGACCACTTCGGTATTCTGCCGAGTCTTTCACATGATGCATCAAAGTTTTCCTTTATGGTATTTAGAATGTTGTCTAATGAGTCAGGCTTGGTTACAGGCATTCCTGGTAAGCCATACGACAGACGTCTTTGTCTTTGTATCATATCATATGTCGGGCCGCCGCCGCCATCACCATAACCATATGTGGTAAATACATCGTTGTTATATTCCTTGTTTCTGTATATATCCCATGTGCTTTTTACCTCTTTTGCATCAAGAACACCGTTAATCATAACAAAGTCACGCGATTTATCGGGGTTTATGAAATCCTTAGTTGTAAGGAATTGTGTAAAAATTTCCGTTCCGTCAATACCCTTCCAATAGAAGGTATCATTTGGCATTCTGTTTGTATCATTCCAGCTTATTTTGCCTGTAACAAATCTTTCTACACCGCTCTTTTTCAATATCTGCGGTAATGCCGCACTGTAGCCGAAAACATCGGGAATCCATAGGGTTTTACTGTCAACTCCAAATTCGTCCTTAATAAATGCTTTTCCGAAAAGCACCTGACGTACAAAGCTTTCTCCGCTTGGTAAATTACCATCGGATTCTACCCACATTGCTCCGTCGATTTCAAATCTGCCTTCCCTTACCTTTTCCTTTACACGCTCATAAAGCTCAGGGGCTTCCTCTTTTAGAAAAACGAGAATTTGAGGCTGTGTCAGCATAAATGTAAATTCAGGGTACTCGTCCATGCACTTGATTACATTTGAAACGGTTCGCTGTATTTTTTCTCTTGTCTGCTCAAGCGTCCATGTCCACGCTAAGTCTATATGAGAATGTCCTAGACAATGTACAATAGGATTGCCTGTATCGCATGCTTTATTATAGAACTCTGTCATCATATACTCATCAGCAAGAGATATACTTTGATAAAATTCATCAGAATATGAGCTTCTGAAATCGATCAGATTGCAAGCTTTCTCAAGATAACCCATGATCTTTATATAGCTGTCACTTTCAGGTGCCATACATGTTGTGACATCATATGGAACAAGTAAATCGTAATACAGTTTTTCAATAAGTGATGAGCGAACCTCAACCGACAGAGCCACCGATGAATACGGCTTTATATTCTGATAATATGAGTACACTGCAACACTGTATTCCGTATCAGGCTCAAGCCTTGTATATGTATGGTTTTCGTCAAATTCTGTTACGATTTCTCCGTTCAGATACAACAATGCCTGCAATTTTGCATTTTGGTTCTTTTCAACATAAGACAGAGCAACATATTCATTTTCACCAACACTTGGTGTTTTAATCGTTCCTACTGTCCAGAAATGAACATCATGTGCATCAACTAAAGTGCAATCTGCAAAATCCTCCCAATCAGGCGTAACCGCAGGTATTTTGTTATCCTTCTTATATCCGCATTCTTTTACTTTGAAGCCTTGAGGCTTGTCACTTTTTACCACAATCAGTCGTGAAAGCTTATTTAATGTGCTTTCAACCTTTTCATTTATATACCTCATAATTGCACTCCTCTCAACGGTGTTTTGTCCGCATTTGGAGGAGAGGATGGGATTCGAACCCACGAGCGAGTTACCCCGCTACAGCATTTCCAATGCTGCGCCTTCGACCACTCGGCCACCTCTCCGAAAACTTTTATAAGTATAACATATCATACCTTTTTTGTCAAGAATTTTTTTGTTCTATCTATTGCTTTTTTCCTCGTTTTTTGTTAAAATGTATAGTGGATTATTTTATGTGAGGTGTTTGCTATGGAAAAATTTGAACTTGTATCCCCTTTCAAGCCATCAGGCGACCAGCCTCAAGCTATTGAAAAGCTTGTTTGTGGCTTAGAAAACGGCGAAAAATTTCAGACACTTTTAGGCGTTACAGGCTCAGGTAAAACCTTTACAATGGCAAACATAATTGCTGCGCTGAATAAGCCTACAATAGTCCTTGCACATAATAAAACACTTGCGGCACAGCTTTGCAGTGAGTTCAAGGAGTTTTTCCCAAACAACTGTGTTGAGTTTTTTGTAAGCTACTATGACTATTATCAGCCTGAGGCATATCTGCCACAGACAGATACTTATATAGAAAAAGATGCAATGACAAACGAAAATCTTGATAAACTCCGTCACAGTGCGACATTTGCTTTGTTTGAACGCAAGGATGTGCTTATAGTTTCGAGTGTATCATGCATATACGGTCTTGGTGACCCTGACGATTACAAGAATATGATGCTGTCCCTTCGTGTGGGTATGCAAAAGGACCGTGACGAAATATTGAAAAAGCTTGTCGAGATGCAGTACGAACGTAACGACATCAATTTTGTGCGTAATAAATTTCGAGTTCGTGGTGATGTTGTTGAAATATTCCCATCTAACAATGGAGAAAATGCTCTGCGAGTAGAGTTTTTCGGTGATGAAATAGACAGAATATCAGAAATCAATGTCGTAACAGGTGAAATAATAGGCAGTTACCGCCATGCGGTTATAATGCCTGCATCTCACTACGTTACAACAGCCGATAAAATGATGCTTGCAATGGCGGCTATAGAGGAAGAAATGCACGAGCGTGTTAAGTATTTCAAGGAACGTGATATGCTTATTGAAGCGCAAAGAATAGAACAGCGTACACTCTATGACCTTGAGATGATGCAGGAAATAGGTTTCTGTCAAGGAATAGAAAACTATTCACGTCATATAAGCGGACGAAAGGAAGGCTCTGCCCCATTTACGCTTCTTGACTATTTCCCTGACGATTATCTGATGATAATAGACGAGTCACACGTTACAATTCCACAGGTGAGGGGTATGTATAACGGTGACCGAGCAAGAAAGGAAACACTTGTTAAATATGGGTTCCGTCTGCCGAGCGCATTTGATAACAGACCACTCAAATTTGACGAATTTGAAAAACATCTGTCAAGCGTTATATTTACAAGTGCAACACCTGGTGAATACGAAAAAGAACATTCAACCTCTGTTGCAGAACAGGTTATACGTCCTACAGGACTGCTTGACCCGATAATTGAGATTAAGCCAATCGAACATCAGATTGACGATTTAATATCTCAAATCCAATCTGTTACGGAAAAAGGTATGCGTACACTTGTAACTACACTTACCAAAAAAATGGCAGAAGACCTTACAAAATACCTTAAAGAAGTTGGTATCAAGGTCACATATATGCATTCTGAAATTAAGACGATTGAACGTACAGAGATAATCAAGGACTTACGCTTGGGTGTATATGACGTTCTTGTAGGTATAAACTTGCTCCGCGAGGGACTTGATATTCCCGAAGTTGCTTTAGTGGCTATACTTGATGCCGATAAGGAGGGCTTTTTGCGTAGTGAAATGTCACTTATTCAGACAATAGGACGTGCGGCACGAAATGCCGGGGGACGTGTTATTATGTATGCCGACAACATAACAGGCTCTATGCAACGTGCAATAGACGAAACAAACAGACGTCGTACCCTGCAGATTGCATACAATGAAAAGCATGGTATAGTGCCGAAAACAATCAAGAAAGATATACGTGAAATCCTTGAGCCTATGGAGGCTGTTAAGTCAGACATATCCAACACCGCGCAGGACGTACGTGCACAGATTGCCGAGCTTGAGGCGATGATGATTAATGCCGCAGAAAATCTTGAATTTGAAAAGGCGGCACAATACAGAGATGCCATTAAACGAATAGAAAAGGAATATTTGGAAAATGATTGATACAAAAACACTTAATGATGCTGTCAATATCATATTAGACAGAATATTAACCCCTGTTTTATATATGTACGAGGATGAAGCCTTTGAGTTTATCTGTTTCTG
This sequence comes from uncultured Ruminococcus sp., assembly GCA_902796445.1. Classification (GTDB taxonomy): domain Bacteria; phylum Bacillota; class Clostridia; order UBA1381; family UBA1381; genus Ornithomonoglobus. The sequence continues at coordinate 4,210 of CADBPJ010000231.1, forward strand.
CGACTCCAATAC
>CADBPJ010000232.1 GCA_902796445.1 uncultured Ruminococcus sp.
AGCAACTTGTACTCATTCGCCTTTGCTAAATCCCCGTCCTTTAATGCATTTCGCATACGAACATAATTATAATCCATAACTACCCTCCTACCATATTTTTATTGCAAAATCATTGTATCACAAAATCTCGTAAATTTCAATATTTTTTACGGAATCTATAGACTTTTTAACATAACTGTGATAAAATTAAAAAAAAATCATAAAGAAGGTACACATTATGAATATTTCAGATTACGTATATAAAACAGAAATGCATGCTCATTCATGGCCGTCGAGTGCCTGTAGTCAGATACCGCCCGAAAACGTAGTGAAAACATACACAGGATTGGGATATACAACAGTAGTTCTCTCTAACCATTTTAATCCGTTTATGCGTGATTACGGCAATAAAGATGAGGCACTAAAATCATATCTTCGTGATTATCACACTGCAGTGGAATACGGAAAAAAGTATGGCATACACATAGTGTTAGGCTGCGAGATACGATTTACAGAAAACGCCAATGACTACCTTCTTTTCGGCATTGACGAGGAATTTTTAACAGATGCATATGACTATATCACACAAGGTATTGAGGCCTTTTCAAAATGGTTCAGAAACGACAAAAGAGTTCTTGTCCAGGCTCATCCGTTCCGTAGCGGTATGACAGAGGTGGACCCAAAGCTTCTTGACGGAATAGAGGTCTTTAATATGCACCCGAATCATAACTCACGTGTTGCTGTTGCCGCACAATACGCAAGAAAAAATGACTTTATTATGACCTGTGGCACGGATTACCATCATGTAACTCACGAGGGAATGATTTCTCTTTTAACAAAAAAACCGATTACAAACTCATTTGAACTTGCATCGGTATTAAAATCACGTGATTATTTGTTTGATATGAGCGGATGCGTGATTATTCCTTATCCTCCCAAGGCATAACATCGCCCTCCTCACGGAGATATTCATAAATTTCAGGTATCCCCTCGCCCGTTTTGCTGTCCACTTCAAAGATGTTCTGACAACCTGCCAGCTCCAACCATCGGCGTGCCTGCCTGATGTCTGCACCCTTGCTGTTTATCTGTGTGATTATTCCTATAACGTCACGGTTACAAACAGGTGTAACAGCAGGCGGAAAAAGACAGTATGGTTCACGGGCGGATATTAATATTCCAACAACATCAGCCTCGAAGGTGTACATAGCAAGTGCATTTCCGAGGTTTTTTGATTGCAGATATTCTCCAGGTGTGTCTATTATAACATCAAACCTGTTTACGTACTGTGTCTTATGATATGTAATCGTTTCACCCTTTAAAGCCTGTGTCAAAGTTGTCTTACCTGCTTCACTTCTGCCGACAAGGATTATTTTTCTCATGTTCTTGACAACTCACAGACAGAAAATCCCAAACGCTCTTGTGCATAGTCGCATATAGCCTTGAGTGCCGATTCAACATCCGAAATCAGTCCTGTTATGATTAATGTTCCTGAAAAACGATCAACAAAACTTAAGTCTATATTACCCGACTTTGTGGCAATGTCCGCCGCAATTATGGCGGTTTCAGCAGGGCTCACTGTAAGTATGCCAATGGCACTGCCCGTAAAATCAATATCAGGGTTAAGCCCAAGTTTCTGATACATTATAGGGTCAGGGCTTGCAATAACGTGTGCAAGTGTTATCTGTTTGCCCGGCACAAGCTCCTGAATAATTCTCAGCTTGCCATCACTATCTTGCATTATTTCTTTAAAATCCATTTCCTTCTCCTTTCATTTTACAACGTCCAAAAACCTAAATAGCCTATTATGAAACTACACAATACTATATATAAAAATATACACACCGCACAAGATACGGTAAAGATCTTATGCTTAGTTTTATGGTGATGCCGATACATTGCTATACCCCCGCCAATGGCACCGCCCATCCACAGATTTGTAAGCAATCTCCATTCGGGAACTCGTTCCTCACCCTGGCATGCATATCGTTTATCTGCCTTAAAAAGCATATAGGTTTTGATGTTTACAATAACCATATACACCAAAATCGCTATAATTGCAATCGCATTGACCTTTGAATTGCCAAGCAATTTTAAAACAGGCGGCACATCAGTTTTCAGATTAACAATCCACTCGCCAAACCCTAAAAATGCACCTCTTATATTTTCTATTATCCCCATGAAAAATTCACGCAATATATCTTTTATTGCAATTATTTCAGGGGCATTTTCAAACTCCTGCATACTACACCTTTACTCCCCTGCAGATAGCTTCCTTGCACGGTCATCTGTAATTAAAGCATCAATCACCTCGTCCATATCTCCGTTTAAGAACTGCTCAAGCTTGTATATGGTGAGATTTATTCTATGGTCGGTTATACGGCTCTGCGGGAAATTATACGTACGTATTCTCTCACTTCTGTCACCTGAACCTACCTGTGACTTTCGTTGGTCTGCAATTTCCTTGTTACGCTCCGCCTCCATTGCCTCATATATACGTGAACGGAGGATTTTCATCGCCTTATCCTTATTCTGAAGCTGTGATTTCTCGTCCTGGCACGACACAACAATTCCTGTTGGAATATGAGTAATTCTGACAGCAGAGTCGGTAGTGTTAACGCACTGACCTCCAGGACCTCCTGCACGGAAAACGTCTATTCGCAAATCATTTCTGTTTATCTCAAACTCCACTTCTTCAACTTCGGGAAGAACCGCAACAGTAACAGCCGAGGTGTGTATTCGTCCGCCTGACTCGGTTTCAGGCACTCTCTGAACACGGTGCACTCCGCTTTCGTATTTAAGTCTTGAATATGCACCCTTGCCTTCAATTAAAAATGATATTTCTTTGTATCCGCCAAGCTCCGTTGCATTTGAGCTTAATATTTCAAGATGCCATCCCTCTTTATCAGCATACATTGAATACATACGCATCAGTGTCCCTGCAAAAAGTGCCGCTTCCTCCCCGCCTGTACCGCCGCGTATTTCCATAATGACATTCTTTTCATCATTAGGATCCTTGGGTATAAGCAAGAATTTTATTTCTTCCTCACATTTTTCGGCATTTTCCTCAGCATCCCTAAGGTCAGCCTTAAGCATTTCCAAAAGCTCAGGATCCTCCTCGATTTCTATTAATGACTTGTCCTCATCTATAGCATCAAGATAGCCTCTGTATTTGTTATATTCATCAATTATCGGTGACAATTCACTATGCTCACGGCATAAGTCCCGCCACCTGTCACGATCGGCAATAACCTCACTGTCAGAAATCAGCTCCGATACAATTGCAAAACGTTCTTCAAGCGATTTTAGCTTCTCTAACATGCTTTCAGCAACCTTTCATACATACCTCTACGAGTATAATTGTACCCTATTTTCAAAAAAAAGTCAAGAGAAACAAAGTAATTTTATTAAATTGCCTTAGAAACACTATATTTTATTGGCTTTTTGCATTTTTTTCACAATTTATAAAAAATTCATTAAATAAAGGTAGACATTTCAAATTCTTTTTGTTATAATATAATAGTTGAATTAGATTAGGAAAGGACTGAATTGACTTGACTGATAACAATAAGCTGTCAAAGCTGAGATTGGCTGCTTTAACGGCGGCAATAATGACGGGAGCAATATCAGCACCCCTTATTGCTCAAGCAGATGATAGTAATGTTTCGGAAAAAGATATGCTTACCCAGGCAGTAGCTTTATACGAAAAGCTTTCAGGAGATGTAGTTACTGTACCTGATGCACTTAAAAGTCAGTGTAATGATGAAAATCTGGGCAAGGCAGTTATGCTCGGTTTTACAAATTCAGATGAGGCAAACACAGTATCAGATGCGGTATCAATCCGCAAGCAGGATGCGCTGACAATTTTATATAAAACCATAATCAGTTATGACTATTCGTATGCTCTGACAACAGACGAAATAGATAAGATAATGAACTCATGCTACGACAATGCATTAGTGGATGAGGAAAACCGTGCCGCATATGCGTTTATGCTAAAGCATGGTATTATAGCAGACAGCTACAACACAGAACCCGACAAACTTATAACATGGGACAGCTGTGCTACACTTGTTGATGTGATGTATGACTTATTTGTACAGAACACCACATTTACAGTCTGCGGAAATGAGATAAAAATGGGTGGCAGTGCAGAGGAGCTTATAAACACCTTCGGCGAGCCTGTAAGAATAGACAAGAGTGATTACGATTTCAGTTGGTATGTATATAACAGCGATCCTTCACAGTTTATGATGGTAGGTGTAAAAGAAGGCAGAATATGTGCATTCTTCTCAAACAGCGGCATTTTTTCGTTTGATGGTATAAATTCAGGCGACGATTATCTTTTGGCTTACAAATATGCCGATAACGATAACTTCCGTATATTTAAAGATAGCGAAAACAGAATTGATGCTATTATGTATAACCCTTACACAAAGAGCGATGTTGCACTTAGTAATAACGCGTACTTACGTGCTTGTGAGCTTGTAGATATTATAAACTCACATCGTGCAAAGTCAGATATGGTATCATTAAATATTGATAATGATCTATACACTAAAGCAAACGAAATGGTGTCACAGCCCAAGTATCACGAGCTTGCACGTGATGCCAGATATTCTCATGTATCGGACAACGCTCAGCACGAGGAAGGGTATGATATTTTCGCTATATACGAAAAGCTTATAAATACACAAAGTGATTGCTTTGATAAAGATTGGAAGTCAATCGGTGTTGCAACATACGTTGACGACGGCTTTAATATTTATTCATCAATTATCTCTTCAGATAAAGATGCAGAGCTTACTACGGTCCCCGCTGACATTGAAACTGTAGAGCCTCTATCATTTGTGTTTGAAACGTCTGCAGATATACCTGCCGCATCAAATACAACAGAAGCAGAAGAGTTTGTTTTTGAAACTCCAGACACGGTATCAGATGCATCGACATCAGTCCCTGCCTCACCCACACTTGAAGTATCAGATGAGTTGGTTGTTCCGTCAGGCGAGGACGTTATAATTAATCTTAAAGAAAGTGTATCAGACGAGTATTACGTATCTATCTATTCGATAGAGGACGATACATACATAGTAAACAGCTACATAAAAACAAGTAACACAGCCCTTACATTTACAAAGGACTTGTTTGCACAAGGAAAAGACTACATAGTATCTGTAAGTGCAGTAAACAGTGTCGGAACATCAGATAAATCAGAGGTTACGCTACGTTACGGCGAAGTCCCTGATAATGCAATAACTCTTATTGCTCCCGATGATGAAATAACAACCGATAACGACTACCTTGACATTAAGTGGGCAACAGAGCTTTACAGCAATTTCGTACTTGATGTATACAACGAGGATGGTCAGCTTATGCTGTCAGAGATTATCACAGATACGGATAATGTTACCATAAACAATGTAGACCCGGGCAAGTATTACGTATACCTTACTGCACTGCGTAAAGGCACAGAGGATGTTTTTAAGGCACAGGATATGATGACGGTAAATGTAACACTCCCTGAACCTGTCGTTACAGAGTATATTCTTGATGACGGTGAAAAATTCTATCCTATGTACGAGGATACCCAAATGGGGCTTCTGTATTTCTATGACGAAGAAATTGTAGACATCGACGAGGTCGCATCAAACGGTAAAATCATCAAGACGAAGAAAAAGAAGATTACAGAAAAGCAAGTTAAGAGTGTCGGATTTTACAGAAACCTTGCAATGCAGCAAACACGTGTAGAATACTTTGAAGGTTCAGCAGAACTTACAATTAATGCTGATAATAGCATTAACTATTCATATAACGGCAGTACAATGTCCATCTATGATGACAGTATAGGTAATGCAGTTGTTGAAGAGGCGAAGAAATATTTGGGTGTTCCATATGTATGGGGCGGCACAACTCCTTACGGATTTGACTGCAGTGGTCTTGTTCAGTACGTATACAAAAATTTAGGTATTAGTCTTAACAGAGTATCTCAGGAGCAGGTAAAACAAGGTATGCCTCTTACAAGAGAGCAGTTAATGCCGGGTGATTTGGTATTCTTTGCAGATGAAACAGGTGATGTTCACCACGTTGGTATCTACGCAGGCAACGGACAGATGATACATGCGCCATACACAGGCGCAGTGGTAAGCTATCAGTCTATCGACACACCTTACTACAAGTCACAATTCTGTGGCGGAAGACGTGTATATTGATATGCTAAATCGAGAAAGGAAGCAGATATGAAATCAAACACAGTTACAGCTACGATAAATCCAAGAAAGAGAGTTAAAACAACTACGTTTATAATAATCTATGCTGTTCTTGCATTATTTTCATTAGTAATGGGATTTTATGATATTGCAACAGACAAGGTTTTGTTTGGAATACTGTTCCTTATTGCATCATTG
>CADBPJ010000233.1 GCA_902796445.1 uncultured Ruminococcus sp.
GCTCCTATGGAATATTCTACTTGCTTTTGTTACTCCATGTTTGTAAGAATATTTAATTACCCGTTGACGAAACTTAGCTTCTGATGTATATAATGTTTTATCCGGTATACCGGGCAAAAAGATAAATCCTCGTGTTGTTATAACTTTTGGTGATAAACGTGAAGGTGATGACGATGATGGAACGCCTGAAGCAATTAAGAAAATAAAAGCATATCACGAAAAAATGGTTAAGCCTTTGTTCGGTGATAATGATGAGAAGTATGATGAATCTGTTTGTGAAGATTTTAAAAATCCTGATGGGGATATCAATGTTCTTATTGTGAAAGATAAATTGCTTACAGGTTTTGATGCACCAGTTTCTGGTGTATTATATGTTGACAAATCACTTAAAGAGCACAATCTGTTACAAGCAATTACCCGTGTTAACAGAGTGTATAAAGGCAAAGATTTTGGACTGATAGTTGATTACTGGGGCATTTTTGGCAAGTTAAAATCAGCTATTGATATGTATGATGATGCTGAATCTCAAATGAATAAATACGATTCTGAAGATATAGAAGATGCAATTTTAGGACCAATTGATGAAAAAAACAAACTTGCGGATTTGCATTCTGCATTATGGTCTTTATTTAATGGAATGAGTAAAGATGCAACTTCTGATGATTGGCAAAAGAGCTTATCAGATGATGAACTTAGAAATGAGTTTTATGATAAATTAAAGAACTTTGCTAATTCCTTGAATTTGGCGTTAACAAGTAGGAGTATATTTGTTGAAGTCGGTTGGGATTTAATTGAGAAATACAGAAACGATTATAAATTCTTCAATAAGTTAAGATATAGCGTTATTGAACGATATGACAATACAATTGATTTATCAAAATATGAATCAGGTATAAAAAATCTCATAGATACATTTGTTAATGCTTCAGAAGTTAAAATTATTGTTGAACCTGTATATATAGGTGATGAGGAAGCAATGGCAAGATTGCTTGATAACGATGATCCTAACAATGTTAAAGCAGATAAAATAAAAACGAGAATTGAGTCTGAGTTAAAACAAATAAGGTATGATGACCCGTTGTTATTCGAAGACTTTTCAACCAAGATCAAAAAAACGATAGCTGAATATGATACCACCAGAGATGCAGATAAGTATTTTGCGAACATGGAAGCTATGGCAGATGATTTCAGACACGGAAGAATGACAAGAGATTATCCATCTTCAATTGCTAATGATAGTGATACAAAGGCATTTTACGGTTCTGTTATCACAATTATGCGTTCAAAAACAAGTATTAATGTTTCTCATGAAATAGAGGAAATTATTGCAAACAACTCAAGGAATATTACTAAAGCTGTATCTGTTAATGCTAAACGAGATTGGAAGCATAATGAAGTTGTTCATAAACAGATTCATAGGGCATTGGATGATTGTCTGTTTGATATGTTTGATGAAATCGGATTTGTTATTGACAATTCTAATATAGAAATAATCGATTTAATGATTGATGAAATTATGAAAGTGGCGGTTGCGAGATATTGATGGAAAATAAAATTATTGACTTAGGTCCGATTAACGGAAATGTAACTGTATCGGTCATTAGAAAAAACATAAAAAATGTCCACTTAAAAGTTTTTCGTGATCTTAGTATTGTTATTTCTGTTCCAAACCAAGTCCCAGACGAATGGATTAATGAATTTTTACAATCTAGAACTAAGTGGATAGATACACAAATAACAAAATACAGAAAGTCAAGTGGCTATAATAACTTATTATCGGTCAACAGTGGAACATCAACACAAATATTGGGCAAAGATATGAGAATTTATAAGGTTCCTTCTTTGGTCAATAGTGTTGAAATTGATGAAAAAAAAGTAAACTTGTTTTTAAAAGAACCAATCGATGATACGAAAACGCAGCGAATATTTAGTAAATGGTGGAGAAATACTGCAGCAAGAATATTTGAGAATGAAATGAATGCCATGTATGATAGAATATACAAGAAATACAGTGTTCCTCGACCAAAAATCGTAATCAGAAAAATGAAAACTCTTTGGGGAAGTTGTTCGCCTTTAAAGAGTAAAATCACCTTGAATGAATATCTGCTGAAGGCTGATATACGATGTATACAGTATGTTATATTGCATGAATTAACGCATTTATTATACCCTAATCATAACAAGGATTTTTATGATTTTTTAACAATTCAAATGCCGGATTGGAAGGAGCGCAAAAAACAACTAGATCAAGAGGTTGTACAATGGTTATAAATTTTATCCCCCTTACAAAACCATAAATATTATGTTAATATATAGATGATAACAAATTGATAACAGATAAAACTAAAGACCAGATAATTAAAAGATTTTAAGCGGAAACGGCGATGAAAACGGCTTAAAATCAGGTGATACAACATAAATCATGTTATAACGCACCGAGGTACAGTAATCGACTTTTTGACGTCAAATACTCTGTAAGGCTGTTGCGACAGGTTTGGCGAAAATGCATTTCCCTCGTGGTTCAGAGCATTTGAGGCAAACCTGCCGCGACAGCCTTTGAACGGTCTGCGCTAAATGCAACAGTACCTGTTGAGGCTGAATGGATTTAGATGCAGAATTTGCGATACTATCTTCTGCGTCTTTGACGCTTTCTGTACCTGCGTTCACGCGGATTTCTGCCGTATTGGTTAGTGCCCTCCTCGCCCTGACCTAACATAAAGCATAGAGAAACAACCGAGCCGACACCCGGTACAAGGTTAAGAAAAAGCCACTTTCCCGTTCTGCCCAGGTCATGCCAACGGCGTGACATAACTGCAAGTGCGGGGCAGATTGTAAGCACTATATATGCAATTAAAATAACTGTCGCAATTAGCTGGTATTCCTTTTGAGCATTAAGATAGAAATATGCCAATAAGGCTATTATTATTGCGTTAAATACCGTAAAACCCCAGAACTCCGAGCGAGTTGCACGACCGCTGAAGGTTTTATATTTTCCTAAACAAGTAAAGTATGAAATCATTGTCTTATTCCTCCTGATAAAGGCTATAGCCATTCGTCAATTATCCTGGTGAATATCGGCGAGCCGACATCATAGTTTAAATGCCCTGTGTCATAAAAGCACTCCGTCCCGAACTCGTCCTCAAGGTCGAGTGTTTCGATACCATAACGGCTCAAAATCTCCTCTGCCCTTGTTTTAACCTCTCCTACAAGCTTGGGCTTTTCTATTGACGGATTCCAGGGCATAAATACACAACGTATGCGGATGTTGTTCTCTTGGCAGTATTTGATTACCTTTTCTAAAGCCTCTAAATTCTCACTGTAATCATCAATCGGCTTACTAAAGAACTCCGTTTCGTATTCCTGCATTTTATCACGCAGTGCCGTATCTGATATTCTGCCGTGATATACCGCCTTATCCTGATACGAATATTGCATCGGCGGAACGCTTTCGCCGTTTATAAAACGCGAGAACATACCCGTTATGAGTGGATAAAACCTGTCGCGTTCAAAGTATGCATATGGCTGATATGCTTCTTTATGCCATATGTATGTGGGGTTGGTTTGGAAATCGTCATACAAGGTGAGATAGTTTAAGCCGATAACAAGCTCACTGCCTATGTTTATATACCCCTTATCAATCATTTCCCACAAATCCGTCACAACACCGTAGTCAAGTCCGCAGTTGATATAGCCTGATGAACTTTCTTCCTCCATAAATGACGAAATCACAACGGAGTTGCCGAAAAACACCTTGTCCCACACCTTTTCGGGGTGGTCATGCTGTGTTATTTCAAAATCGTTTTTGACAAATATTTTACTGTCAACTATAAGCCGTGAATGTGACAGATACCAATCTCCTGCAAGAAATGCGGATAATATTAAAACTGTAATCAATAATTTTTTCATTATTATGACCATTAATCCCTTTCACAAAACCCGTTTGGGAAAAGAGAAGCAAGCAGATTGCGTGTCCGCACGAACGCCGTGTACTCAATGTACATAAGTGAGCGCAGACGTGCAAGATGCGCTGCTTATCTTTTTCCAAACTCATTTCCTCATCTGATCAATCCTTGAATTACTGTGAAAAATTGCTCGGTTGTCACTGTAAAGAGCAAGGTGTTTACTGCAAATGCAAAGTTTACGAGAATACAACGCAGAACGTATACACACTTGTTCATTTTCCGCTTATCAACCTTTGTAAGTCCGAACAGGTTTTCAAGACCAAGACACAGACCGTTATACACACCGCCTACGATATACGGCAGTGTAAACCCGTGCCACATCTCCATTACAAACATTGTGCAAAAACCCACTATTGTCGACATAAGACGGCCTAAACGTTTGCCGTTCAATACAACGAAAATATGCTCACGCACCCAATCAGAGAGTGTGATGTGCCAATTCCGCCAGAACACTGTAAATGATGCGGAAGAAAGCGGTTTTCTGAAGTTCTCAGGCACTGTAAAGCCCATTGCCGAGCCTGTTGCGATTGCGATGTCGCTGTAGCCTGAAAGGTCAAGGTAGACCGTTATATAGCTAAGCACAATAATTGCAAGGCTTAAATACCAATGCATATCCATTGTGAGTATGTGGTTAAATATCGTTGACACAAACCACAGTACAACGATTTTTTTAAACATTCCCTTGATAAAACGTGCCACGTACCCAATAAAATCGGAGTATGTAAGCTTTTTAGGGTTTTCGTATACCCGCAGCCAATCCCTGTAACGGAAAATAGGCCCTGCGGTAAAGGTAGGGAAGAACAGTATGTAGTTTGCGTACGTGAAAAATGGTATATCCATCTCTGTATAGTACACAAAATACAACGCATCAACCGCCTTTAGCATATGATATGCTATGCCTATAAATACGATAAGCATCGGGAGCTCGGGCACGAACTCGTGAATACGTCCGTAAAAGAACGGAACTGTACAGATAAGGCAGTACAGCACAAACAGGAATTTGCGGCACCGCTTTCTGTGCGTCAGATGCTTTATAAGCAGGAACGTGATAAGGATATATCCTAAGCTTATCAAGAGTAGCTCGTATGAAATTATGCCTATAACGGCTATGTTTGCTATTATTAATACCTTTGGTGCAAGGTCCTTTTTAAAGAGGAGCCGAGTAAGTCCCGAAAAGAGTATCATTGCACCTGAAGTTATCAATATCAGAAATAGGGTATCAGCCTCTAAGTACCACATAAAGTTGTCCTTTCAATTCAAACCGCAATAAGCGTCGCATCTCACAACCGTTCCGCCCTTGAAGTACAAACGTACGTCGGCGGTTGGAACGACAGCAATCTGCTCGCTTCTTTCGATTTGTTAATTTTTTTATGATTTACAGTATACTCCGAGGGAGAAATGGCGGTAATATGCGAAGTTTATTGCTTACTTTCCACCACTGCGGCGATTTCGTTTACAGTATTCATCGGGAACAGTGTAATGTCCTTTTGTGTGATTGAAATGCCATAGGTTTCCTCAACAAAGTGGATAATCTCCACTGCACCGAAGCTGTCAACAAATCCTTCGTTAAACAAATGCACATCATTTGTAAAATCAGGATCGTCACCTATATCAAACTTTTCCTTTATAAACTCGCTTATTGTTTCTGCAACTGTCATTTTAGTTTTCCTCCATATATTGCTTTTTTAATGTCTGTCTGTCGATCTTACCGCTTGGCGTGTGCGGGAACGAATTTAATGTCACAAGCCTTTGCGGTATCATATAGGCAGGCAGTGTTTTTTTCAATGCCATATTGAATTTTCTTGGCACTATCTCAGAATCAGTTTCCAAAAACAGGAATATTTCCTCTGTTTTTTGCGAAAACATTGCACAGCAGTTTTTGATGTTATCCATAGCAGATGCTGCCGCCTCGATGTCGCCAAGCTCTATTCTGTTGCCACGCAGCTTTATCTGACTGTCTGCACGACCCAAAAACATAATATTTCCGTCCTCTGCCATATACACCAGATCGCCTGTGCGGTAGAGTCTGTCACGATACCTTGTGTTAAGCGGATTTTGCACGAACGCATTTGCCGTAATCTCGGGTGCGTTCCAATACCCCATAGAAATTCCGCTTCCGCCAATGTACAGCTCGCCTTGCTTGCCCTTGGGGCATAGTTTTTTATCCTCGTCAAGTATCAGTGCCTTCATATTCGCACAAGGCTTGCCTATGGGCAATGTTTCGCCTGTACTGAACTTGCGGTCAATAACGTAGTATAGCACAATATCCGTTGCCTCTGTCGGCCCGTACATATTGACAAACGTAGCATCGGGATAGCTTTCAATCCATTGATTTAACTGCTTTATCGGCATAACCTCGCCCGCAAACAGTATAAGCTTTAAATCGTCAAGCTTTTTCTCTGTCAGTATCCCTGAATTTGCCACGCTTATCATAACCGTCGGCACCCAGAATATAATGGAAATCTTTTCTTCGCTTAGAAAATCAAACAGCTTTTCGGGGTACATAAACAGCACCTCGGGGATAATAACCGTCTTTGAGCCTGTCAAAAGCGTTGCAAACATATCAAATATACAGTTGTCAAAATGGAATGCACTCTGCATACCGATAATGCTTTCGGGTGTTATCTCAAACGTGTCAGAAAGCCACTTTGCGTAGTCTAAAACTGCACGATGCGATATTGTAACGCCCTTTGGCGTGCCTGTTGAGCCTGATGTGTACATTATGTATGCACTGTCAAGGTCGGTTGATGTGTTTAACATTCTGTCAATTTTGATGTTGTCTGCATCTCTTGCGATAAGCTCGTCATAAACAAGTATCGTAACGTCAATTCCTGCCTCTTTTAGCCTGTCTTTGCCCTCGCTGTCAGTAATAACGGCTGTGGGGCATAGGTTTTTGGCAGTTGAAATAAATCTTGCCATAGGCACAGCATAGTCCATAGGCACAAACGGGCTTTGGGCATACATACTGCCCATAAAGCTAACGATGGACTTTATACTCTTTGGCAGGTACACCATTACAGGCATCATTCTGCCCGTTTCGGCTTTCTCCATAAGAGCAGTTGCAAGCTTGCGTGATTGTGTTTGCAAATCCGCAAACGAAATCTCGCCATAGACATCTGAAAATGCGATTTTTTCGCCGTAGCTTTGTGCGGCAAAGTCTACAAGCTCTGCCGCTGATGTATATAGTCTGTCCATAACTGTCTCCATTTTATCCCATCACTGATTTTTTAAGTGTAACTCGGTCAATCTTATCGTTTGCAGTGTGCGGAAATTTCTCCATAACCATAAGCCTTGATGGGAGCATATATTTGGGGATATACTGCTTTAATTCGTTATTGAACTTACGCAGTATAAGATTTTCACTACTTTCAACAAAGAGAACTATCTCTTCATTTTGTGCATCAAATATCGCGCACGCACCCTTTACACCACTAACGCACATTGCCGCACATTCAATCTCGCCAAGCTCTATTCTGTTACCCTTGACCTTGACCTGGTTATCCATACGTCCGTCATACATTATAAGTCCCTCGTCATTAATATACGCAAGGTCGCCTGTGCGGTAGATGCGTTCTTCGTAGAACGGATTTATAGGGTTCTGTACAAATACCTTGTCCGAAATATCGGGCTTGTTCCAATAGCCTAA
>CADBPJ010000234.1 GCA_902796445.1 uncultured Ruminococcus sp.
GAAACTCACCCCGAAGTTATAGGAATAAACGGATGGTGTAATTATGAAGCAAATGTCATTGATAGTGAATTAACAGATTTTGAAATTGATTTCGACAAAAAACCTCTTTGTATTGTGGCACAAACAACAATTAAAAAAGAAAATTTTGTGCAAAAAGTACAAATTTTAAAAAAAGCTTGCAAAAGTACCATAGAATTTGATACAATATGTAGTGCAACAAGAGATAGGCAGGCAGAAGCAGAGGAGCTTGCAAAAGAATCTGACTGTATGATTATAGTCGGAGGACGTAAAAGCTCCAATACAAAAAAGCTCTATGAGATTTCAAAAAAACTGTGTACTGATACCTATCACGTTGAAACGGCGGACGAGCTTCCGCAAAAACAATATTATAAAATAGGAATTACGGCAGGTGCATCAACCCCTGCACGTATTATCCGGGAGGTAGTAAAGGCTATGAGTGAAAATCTAAAAAATGAGGAGAGCTTCGCAGAGTTGTTCGAACAGTATGACCAGAAGACTCTCAACAATGGGGACATTATTGACGGACAGATAGTTGAGGTTCGCAAGAACGAGGTAATCGTTGACTTGGGTGGCTTCAAGTATAACGGTCAGCTTGCTGCTGATCAGATCACAGATGACCCATCACTTGAGCCGTCTGATGTAGTAAAGGAAGGCGACACAATCAGAGTTTATGTTATTGGCGTAAACGATGCTGAGGGAAAGGTAGTTCTATCAAGAAAGAAATTGGTAGCTATGGAGAGCTGGAACAAGATCAAAGCGGCTTACGACGAAGAGCAAATTATGGAAGGTAAGGTAATAAAGGCTGTTAAGGGCGGCGTAGTTGCTTTAGCTAATGATGCTCAGGTATTCATTCCGGCAAGACAGATCTCAGAGAAATATGTGTCAGATCTTCAGAGTCTTGTAGGTACAACTTTAAAGTTCAAGCTTATCGAGCTTGATGAGAGAAGAAAAAGAGTGGTTGGTTCAGCTCGTGTACTTCTTGAGGCTGAACGTAAGGCTAAGGAAGCAGAATTCTGGGCAGATGCTTCAGAAGGCAAGCATTACAGCGGTACAGTTAAATCTCTTACATCATTCGGTGCATTCGTTGATATAGGAGGAGTGGACGGTCTTGTTCATATAAGTGAGCTTTCATGGAACAAGATTAAGCATCCGTCAGAGGTATGTGCTGTAGGCGACATTATGGATGTTTACATTAAGGAAATCAATCCTGAAACAAAGAAGATTTCTTTGGGCTTCAAAAAGATAGAGGATAATCCTTGGACAATAGCCCAGGATAAAGTACATGTAGGCGACGTTATTACAGTTAAGATTGTAAGAATGATGCCATTCGGTGCATTTGCTGAAATTATTCCATCAGTAGATGGTCTTATCCATATATCACAGATTGCTGACAAGCGTATCGGCAAGCCTGAGGATGTTTTGGCAATAGGACAGGAGGTTGAAGCAAAGGTTACAGACATTAATTGGGATGAAAAGAAGATTAGTCTTTCAATCAGAGCGTTAATCGAAAAGGAAGAGCCTGCCCAAGAAGTTGTTGAGGAAGAAGAAGTAGCACCGGAGGCAGAAGCTGCACTTGTTTACTCAACCGATCCTGAAGTGGAAGTAGCAGAACCTATAGAGGTTGAGGCAGAAGAAACAGCTGAATAATGCTATTAAAATCGCAGATTTAAGTCTGCGATTTTTTTACGACAAAATACGATATATTGTGTGTTTATTTTAAAATCTTTGTATATCTTGTGGTTAAAATGCACAAAAAATACAAAATGATTTGTAATTTCCGCCAATATTTACAAAATGTATTGCAATTATATTATATTTGTTTTATAATAAAGATGTGATGTATTGGTAGCAGGTACTAATACGTGATAACAATTTTTAAGGAGGGTGCTTATGAGTATGACTAAAAAACAGCGGCATGATTATATTATGTCCATTATTAGTGAAAATCCATTTCTTAAAGATGATGAGTTATCAAAGCAGTGTAAGGTAAGTATTTCGACTATACGTAATGACCGTGCAGAGTTAGGTATTTCAGAATACCGCGAGCGTGTAAAGTCTGCGGCTGAAAATGAATTTCACACAGTCGAGAGCAAAGAAGAGCTCCTTGATTTAAAAATATATGAAACAGGATTATCTGTACTTGAAACAGACTCCTCAATGCTTTTTAAAAATACCAATATAGTAAAGAGCCAATGCATATATGCTTTAGCTGAAAATCTCGCACTTAATGTAATCAATGCAAATGCGGCTTTAGTAAAAGTTGCAAATGTAAAATATTGTGAGCAGGTAAACTTAGGCGACAAGCTTGTAGCAAAATCAACTGTTAAAAGAGAAAAGAACAATCAATACATTGTCCATGTAATAATAAGCGTAGATATGCGTGAAGTATTCAGAGGTAAATTTAATCTTGAGGTTGTGGGTATATAAAGCTTTTGGAAAGGAAATATCAGTATATGAAAATTTTAATTGATGTTATGGGTGGCGATAACGCACCGCAAGTGCCTGTTGAGGCATCGGTAAAGGCGGCAAATGAACTTGGTGTTCATATGGTTTTAGTAGGTGATACTGATACCATAAATAAAGAACTTGCAAAGTATGAGTATCCTGAAGACAAAATCAGCATTGCTCATGCTCCTGATGTTATTTCAAATAATGAAGAGCCTGCAAAGGCAGTACGTCAGAAGAAAACAGCATCGGTAGTAGTTGCCGCAAATATGCTCAAAAACGGCGAGGGTGATGCTATGCTTTCTATGGGAAGTACAGGTGCGTTACTTACGGCGGGATTACTTATAGTAGGAAGAATAAAAGGTATTCTACGTCCTGCATTAGCTACTACTTTGCCAACAGCTCAAGGTCCGAAGCTTTTAGTTGATGCAGGTGCAAACACAAACTGCCGTCCCTCAAACCTTGTTCAGTTTGGTATAATGGGCGATGCATATATGAAAAAGCTTTTCAATATAAAATCACCAAGAGTAGGACTTATATCTAACGGCGAAGAGGAAGGTAAGGGCGATGACCTTACAAAGAAAACATATCCGAAA
>CADBPJ010000235.1 GCA_902796445.1 uncultured Ruminococcus sp.
CTGATTGGATGAGTGAAGAACGCATCAAGATAATGCAAAGCTGCGGTGCCAAGGTAGAGCTTGTGTCCCACGAGGAAGGCGGGTTCCTCGGCTCTATTGCAAAATCCGAGGAGTTGGCAAAAAACGATGACGTGTTCTTGCCAGGTCAGTTCTCAAACCCAGATAACGTATTTGCACATATGGAGGACACAGGTGCTGAGGCATTGCGTCAGCTCGAAGTATTCGGCAAAAAGCCCGATTGCGTAGTTGCAGGCGTCGGCACGGGCGGCACGATAATGGGGTTGGCTAAATCGTTTAAGGCGGTAAATCCACACTGTATAGCACGCCCTCTTGAGCCGAAAAACTCCCCAACTCTTTCTACAGGCTATAAGACGGGTGCACATAAAATTGCAGGCATAAGTGATGAATTCATTCCGCCTATCTGTAAGCTTAACGAATTAGACTCTGTTGTATCGGTAGACGATATTGACTCTATCATAATGGCACAGAAGCTCTCACGTGAGCTTGGTATCGGCGTAGGCATATCATCAGGTGCCAATTTCATAGGCTCGGTTATGAGCCTAATCGAAAACGGAGTCGACTCCACTTGCGTAACTGTGTTTGCAGATGACAATAAAAAGTATTTATCAACTGACTACGCAAAAACTTTTGAGCCAAAGGATGAGTATATTTCATCGCATATTGTGCTGACAGGCACCAGAACAGTAAGATGATTTTAAAATGGTGATTAAGTATTTTAAAGATATTTAACGAAAACGAGCGATTTTTAAAGCATTTACTTTAAATTTAATTTTTTATTAAAAAAAGTATTGACAAATTCCATGAAAGATAGTAAAATAAACCGCGTAGGTTAAAAACCAAATAGAAAAACTAACGGAGGAAATAACAATGAATGCAAATTCAAGCTTTTTGCTAAAGCCCGCTGACGTTGACAGAAAATGGTACGTAATCGACGCCGCAGGCAAGCCCCTTGGTCGTGTTGCAGCTACAGTTGCAAGCATATTAAGAGGTAAGCACCTTCCTACTTTCACACCGAACGTAGATTGTGGTGACTTTGTAATCGTTATCAATGCTAAGGACGCTGTTCTTACAGGTAACAAGCTAAACCAGAAAATTCATTACTACCACACAGGCTGGGTAGGCGGTATTAAGGAGATACACTACGACAAGCTAATGGTTGAAAACCCTGAGAAAGCTATGTGGTACGCAGTAAATGGTATGCTTCCGAACAACTCAATCGGAAGAAAGGCTATTACAAGACTAAAGGTATACGCAAACGACACTCATAATCATGAGGCTCAGAACCCTGTTGCTTGGACAGGCGAAATCAAATAAGGAGGATTTTAATAATGGCAAACGTACAGTATTACGGTACAGGTAGAAGAAAATCATCCGTTGCAAGAGTTCGCTTAGTAGCAGGCAGCGGTAAGATTACTATAAATGGCAGATCTATTGACGAATACTTCGGTCTTGAGACATTGAAGCTTATCGTTCGTCAGCCGATGGTATTGACAAAGACACTTGATAAGTTCGATGTTATCGTCAAGGTTGAAGGCGGCGGCTTCACAGGCCAGGCAGGTGCTATCCGTCATGGCATCTCAAGAGCACTTCTCGAGGTTGACTCAGAAGCATATCGTGCAGACCTTAAGGCTGCAGGCTTCCTAACACGTGACTCACGTATGAAGGAAAGAAAGAAGTACGGTCTCAAGGCAGCACGTCGTGCACCGCAGTTCTCAAAGAGATAATTATCATATCTACAAAACCCCACAACCATCACGGTTGCGGGGTTATTTTTATCTTTCGTGCCACGAATCTGCCACAAATTAAGCTATGTTATACATTATGTAACGCATTAGAAATGGTCTTTGCCACTCTTACTCTGACTTCCGCATACATATGAGCATAGACCTTTGAAGTCGTCTCAACCGATGCGTGTCCCAAGTGAGCAGATACATTCTCAATATCCTCCCCTTCAAACAATAATAACGAAGCGTTAGTGTGTCTCAGCCCGTGAATAGTCAGATTGTGTTCAAGCTTCAGTTCTTCCTTGTGAGCTTTTATAAATCTTCTAAACTGTGAATTAAGCAAACTTCTGTCATACCAATGCCCGGTACAAGAAGTAAAGACCATATCAGCCTGTTGCCAAGCTGTTCCAACTATCTCTTTTTGTTTATCTTGTTCCTCTTTGTGTTTTTGCAAAAATTCAATCGCAACATCATCAATAGCTATTTTACGCGTGCTACGAGGTGTTTTAGGTGTTGATAAAAACCAAGAATTATTAGCGTATGAAAGGGTTTTATCAATAAATATAGTCTTATTTTCAAAATCAATGGAACTCCACCTAAGTCCTAAACATTCTCCCGAACGCATCCCTGTCATAAGCAGAAGTTTTACGATAGTATTGAAAATAAAGTATTCGCCCTCTTTATTTTCCAATAAACAAATGAGTTTACGAGCCTGTTCCAATGTCAAAACATTTTCAATCTCACCATACTCTTCATCCATTGCTTCTCTCCACACTGCACCAGAGCATGGGTTTTTGCTTATAAATCCCTGACTTACTGCAAACTTCATAATGCTATGGAAGACAATCTTACGAAAACTATGATTCGGTTACCGGAAAAAGTCTCTGCTGCGACCATTTCAGCTGGAGCTGTGTTTTCATACTCGAATTTATATTGAATTAGTAATTTCCCAATGTTTAAAAAATATGCGCATATGACGGTTTTTCATATTTAAGTTGTTTTTTGGTTTAGCTTGCGTTAGAACGACTTTATCGACAGTTTGACAGATTTTTCCTATACTCTGATGGTGTAGTACCTGTCAGTCTTTTGAATGTGACTGAAAAATATAAATAATCATTAAAGCCTGCTAATTCGCTAACTTCGGTAAGAGTGTAATAGCCCATAGAAATCAGCTCCTTTGCATAATTTATTCTAAGATTAACTATATATTTTTTTGGCGAAATCCCATATTCTTCTTTGAAAAGCTTACGGAAATATGTTTCACTTATATGCGCAATATCTGCAAGCGTCTCCACTGTGAGTAATGGATCAGAAAAGTTTTTTAAGGCAAATTCAACAGATTCGTTTATCAACAGGTTTTTTTGTTATCGGCGGTCTGTTTTCGGAATATATATCCGAAAAAATATCGCACAAAACAGAAGCGGCTTTCATTTTATATCCGACATCTTTTTTCTCCCAGATATTCAATAATTTTCTGAATTTCAGCTTGTATGTTTCAGCATCATCGGGGTAAAAATATTCAATTGTACGGCTTTCCTGACCGAAACACAGAAAATGAACAACAATAACATGGTCAAGCTTTGCCGTTCGTACGTAATCCGTATTTGGCGGGAAATAACTGATTGCGTTATCGCCTAAATGAAATACGGAGTTTTTGGTTTCCATTACTGTATCAGATTTATATCTGAATGACAATGCATTATACTTCCTGATACTGTTATATGATCTTTCTGTTTCCTGATGCAATTCCATTACATCTAAAACAATAAAACCTATATTTTCTTGTTCGAAAAACAAAACTTTTCACCTCTTTTCAATAGAATTATACAATATTTGTTTCGTTTTGTCAATATTTTGTTACGTTTTTTGTATTGTACTTTAGGTATGTATCATATATAATGGAAGTACAATAAATTCAAAAAAAACGGAGGTTTATTATGAACAGGCGAGATATAGCATTACGCTACTTTGATGAAAACAAGGATTTTATGAATAACTATGTTCCGGCTCAGATAGAGCGAAACAGAAAAGGTGATATTCATATCAATGTCACCGATAAGGACGGAAATCCTGTTAAAAATGCAAAGGTTGTAATTAAGCAGAAATCACATGCGTTCCATTACGGCGCTAACATATTTATGCTTGATGAATTTGAGACGGAAGAAAAAAACAAGATTTATAGGGATGAGTTTTCAAAAACTTTTAACTTGGCAACTGTTCCATTCTATTGGTCAGATTTGGAGCCGGAACAGGGTAAACCGAGATTTAGTGCAGACAGCCCTAAGATATATCGTCGTCCGGCGACTGATTTATGTGTGGATTATTGCCTGGAAAAGGGGATTGAGCCGAAGTGTCATTGTTTAAATTACGATAATTTCCTTCCTGCATGGCTTAAGGATGTAGATGTGGCTACACATAAGAAATGCCTTGACAAGAGATTTCGAGAGCTTGCGGAGCATTATGCTGATGTTATTCCTTCATGGGAGGTAACAAACGAAACATTTAATACACAATGGGAATTCCCCAATAATGGGCAAAGCAAGTTCTACAAGGAAGATGATTTTGTAGAGTGGAGCTTCCGAATGGCAGATAAATATTTTCCATCAAATAGACTTATTATTAATGACTACCTCGTATTTGAGGAGTCATACAGAGAAAACAGAAGCCCATATTATATGCAGATAGAAAGACTTATGAACAACGGCATTACACATCTTGACAGTATCGGTATGCAGTTCCACAGTTTCTTTGGAAAGGATATGGAACAAGATATGGCAAAAACAAGATATAACCCGCTATACCTTTACGAAGTCCTCAATAAATATGCACAGCTTGGAAAAAAAATTCAGATTACGGAAATGACTATCCCGGCACATTCTAATTCTCCGGAGGATGAGGAAGTACAGGCAGAACTTATTAAAAATCTGTATTCTGTTTTCTTTAGTCATCCTGCTATGGAAGCAATAATATATTGGAATGTTGTTGACGGATATGCGGCGTTTGCACCCCAGGGTGATATGACAGCAGGAGAAAATGTTCATTACGGCGGAATAAGACGTTTTGACTTGTCAGAAAAACCTGCATCAAAGGTAATTAAAGACCTTTTCACAAAGGAATGGCATACAGAGACAGAAGAGACAACGGATGAAAATGGTAAAGCAAAATTACGCGGATTTTATGGTGAATATGAAATGGAAATACATACACCTGATAAAACGGTTAAGTCTGACATTTCGATTTCTGAGCATAGAAACGGTTTTATAGATGTGACAATATAAAAAAGTTATAAACAAAAGTAAATATAAGAACAAAAGGGGCAATCCCTGATTTTGTGTATACCTGCAGATATAATGGGGACTATTTTTATTCATGTATGATGGTTAATATTATAATTTTTGTTGACTTTTTTTCATGGAAGTTATATAATTATATTAACAAAAAATACAAGGAGGTTCTGTATGAAACAACATTTACCATTAAACGTCCGTGTCCCCATTGAAGAGGACAACCCAAGCATCTGCAGAAATGAGTCACTCTGCGTAAAATGCGGTATGTGTAAGGAAGTCTGTACTGTCCAAATCGGCGTACATGGAACTTACTCTTTAGAAGATACAGGGGGGAATGCTATCTGCATACATTGCGGTCAGTGCTGTAATGTCTGTCCCACCGCCAGCATCACCGAAGTTTACGAGTATCCTGCTGTCCGCTCTGCTGTAAAGGATCCGGATAAAGTAGTCATTGTCAGCACCTCGCCCTCTGTACGGGCCGCTCTGGGCGAAGAATTCGGTATGCCCAAAGGTGAATTTGTTCAAGGAAAAATGGTTGCTTTGCTCAGGGCTTTGGGCGCTGATTATGTGCTTGACACCAGTTTTGCTGCTGACTTAACCATCATGGAGGAGGCCAGCGAACTTATTCGTCGAATTACCACAGGGGACAAGTCACTGCCTCAATTTACAAGTTGCTGTCCCGCATGGGTAAAGTTCATAGAAACATATTACCCCGAGCTGTTGCCAAACATCTCCACCTCTAAGAGTCCTATCGGAATGCAAGGTCCCACGATAAAGACCTACTTTGCTCAAAAAATGGGTATTGATCCGAAAAAAATAGTCAATGTAGCTCTGACGCCATGTACTGCCAAAAAGTTTGAAATTCGCCGCAGTGAGATGAATGCGGCAAGTAAAAAGCTGGGTATTGATGATATACGTGATATGGACCAGGTCATCACCACGCGAGAGCTGGCTATGTGGGCAAAAGAGGAAGGAATAGACCTGACCACTCTTGCCGACAGCAAGTATGATCAGCTCATGGGCGAGGCCTCCGGTGCAGGTGTAATCTTTGGTAACACCGGCGGAGTTATGGAAGCCGCTCTGCGAACTGCTTATACCTTCATTACCGCTAATCAGCCTCCCGCGGATCTACTTAATCTTCAACCTGTTCGAGGCTATGATGGTATTCGTGAGACAAGCCTGGATATCAATGGCATCACATTAAATGTTGCTGTAGTTCATGGTACGGCTAATGCACGGAAAATGATTGAACGGATAAAATCAGGTGAAAAGCAGTATCATTTCATTGAGGTTATGACCTGTCCCGGCGGCTGTATCGGTGGCGGCGGTCAGCCGAAAGACATTATGGCAGATGCAGATGAAACACGCAAATCACGTATTGATGGTTTGTATCAACGCGATGCTGATATGCAGCTACGGCTGAGCCATGAAAACCGTGAGATTAAGCAGTTGTATGAAGAATTCTACGGCCAGCCTCTAAGCGAGCTTGCCGAACAGATGCTACATACTGCCTATATAGATCGCAGTGGTGATTTAAAACAAAATAAATAAAACAAAAACATATCGTTACTTTGCAAAATACGAGGGCGGCTCACTATCTATATCCGATAGTGAGCCGCCCTCGTTCTGTGAATAAAGCCAAAAAATGTCAAACTGCCAAAAGTGATTTCCCGCTATTGAATATAACAATGCAATATGGTATAATTAGATATATAGTAAAAATAAGAAAACTGCATACTCGGTGTTTGCTTTTATGTTTTTATATAAAAAGTTATATAAATACCCCGTATGCAGTTTTTTTTAAAAATTCATCATTGAATAATCCGCTTTTAAAAAATGATTTGTTTGTGATGAATTTTCCGTCAAAAAAGCGCCATATAAAGAACTTATACAAAAAAATTCCCTAATGTGTAAAAAAAACAAAAATACTTAGTCGTTTAATCTGCTTATAATATAGACATACAGAGAGATAAACGGCTGTGAAAGGAGTCGAGACCTTATGAATAAAAGGCAATCAGATTTACTGAAAACTCTGTATAACAATCGAGGTTTTTTAACCCTATCCGAATTATCAGAGAAATTCGAGGTATCGGTTAAAACTGTAAGAAACGATATAACCGC
>CADBPJ010000236.1 GCA_902796445.1 uncultured Ruminococcus sp.
AGCTATAATCGGCTTACAAGAGCAGAAACAGACGGAGTAGTGTCAGAATATACATATAACGCAGACAATCTGAGGGCGACAAAGACCATAGGAAATGTAACAACTGAATATGTATGGGACGGACAAAATCTTGCAGCAGAGACAAAGCAAGGCACGACCGACACCTATACATACGATATGACAGGCGTGCATGCAAGAAAACATAAAAATAAAATAACGACAAAGGTGGTGCAATAAATGAAAACTATGAAAAAATTTTTGACAGAAATTATAAGCGTGATAATGTGTATTAGTATTTTACAACCAATTATAGTATCTGCTCAAACTGCAAAGAACGAGATTGTTAATGCAGATATTTATGTTAATCTGTCAGCGTATGTTCCTACCATATCAGGTACGATTTCATGCGCTGAAGGCAAGATGGTAACATTAATTATCAATAATATAACAAATAACACAGTTATTGCAAATCAAACAATAACAGCTGAGATGGCAAATCAAAGTATATCGTATACTTTACCAAGTCTGGTATCGTCAAAGGAATATGAAGTGACTGTATCCTGTACAGAAAATGGTAATAGTCTTGCATATATGTCGGTAATCTTGGATTCATCCATTGTAGCGGTTAGTATAAACGGAACGGCGACTACTGCAGATACCGTAGATGTTAATGCATCATTGCAAACAACAAACACGGGACTGATAGATAAAAATATTTCGTTTACAGGCAATAAAACTTTGTCTACGACAATTCCGAATTTGTTACCATCAGCGTCATTCCATTTAACTGCTGTCGGTTATGAAACAATTACTACACCTGATATAAATGTCGGTTCAGAAGATATTACTGCACAATTAGAAAAAACAGGCGATCGACTTATTGTAACAGGAAATATCCGTTTGGGAGAGGGTAAGCAATTAACAATATTAGTTACTGCCCCTAATGGAGAAATAGCATATGTAGATCAGATAGAAAGCGGGGAAAACGGACAATATACATTTGATTTCAATTTGCCGCTAAATGCGATAAGTGGGGAATACAATGTAAAAGTCGGAGGAGGTGGCGTACATACTCCGTTAACTTTATCATTTATGCACATGCCAGAAACAGGTCTGGATACTGTTGATATGGAATATGAAATTATACGAAATTCAAATGATGAATTCAGATTAGTTATAGGTGCAACAAATATATCTTCATTTATTGATAAGGTATACGTATTAGGTTATGACACCAATACAATAATCCCGACAAACTATAGGGGACTGCAATATGATAATTCTATTGAGTTAGGTTTACATAACAACATAAATATAATCTCTGACACAGACGGCAAAATTAGGTTTAGTATAGTTAATCCTGCTATTCCGCCAGATAAAGTATGGAATGGACTTATTAACGTATTTGAGTTTAAATTTATTTCAGATATCGGTGGTACAACAAAGATTTTATTCTATGAGGAATAATAGATGTTTTTTAACGATGGGGCTGTTGCAAATGAGCATATCAAAATTGCTTGTTTGTGACAGCCCTACATTTTTATAATATTGTGTATATACACATCTTTGATATGGTACAGTTATAATATTTTATGCTTTATGTTATGTTCTCTTCTTTTTATACACCCATTTTTTCTATTTTGGACTTGCATAAGTATAGAATTTGGTGTATAATATATGATAGCAGAGGAAGGGGTGTATTGTGACGAGGGTTATTCTTATTCTTCTGATATTTCTGATGATACCGCAAACAGGATTTGCGAGTGTAGATACAGCCGGGGCAATATGTGTAATGAACACTGTGACGGGCGAGATTGTATATTCAAAAAATGCAGATGAAAAAAGACCGATGGCAAGCACTACCAAGATTATGACGCTTATAACGGCACTTGAAAATTCGGAACCTACAGACTTTGTAACGGTGAGCCGAGATGCATCATATGAGGAGGGCTCATCTGCATACACAAAGCCCGGTGCAAAGATAAGTATGAATGATTTGTGTTACGGTCTTATGCTAAATTCAGGCAATGATGCGGCAGTGGCAATAGCCGAGCATATATGCGGTGATGTTGACAAATTCGTTGGACTTATGAACAGCACTGCAAAAAAAATCGGTGCTAATGACACAAGCTTTAAAAATCCGAACGGCTTGCATAATGACGAGCATTTTACCACAGCCTCGGATTTAGCAAAAATAACACGCTATGCCTTGCATAATGACGAGTTTTGCAAGATAGTATCCTCAAAAATGTACACGTCAAAAATGACACTTCCTGACGGGAGCATCACAGAGGTAGAGTACATAAACCATAATAAGCTCTTAAAAGATATGGAAGGATGCATCGGTGTAAAAACAGGCTTTACCAAAAATGCAGGCAGATGCCTTGTGAGTGCAGTGGATTGTGAAGGTATGAAGTATATAATCGTTACCCTTAACGACTCTGATGATTGGAACACACATAAAACACTGTATGAGGCGGTAATAGAAAGTGCAGATAAAAAAACACTTGTAAGAGCGGGGGATACTATACGTCACATATCATCTGACAAAAGCAAATGCAATCTTGTGGCAGAGTCGGATTTTACCATCTCGACAAACGGTGGTCCGAACGAATTTGAAATAGTGAATAATATACCCCAAAACATTGATTTCTCTATAAACAAAGGCGAAAAAGTGGGATATATAGAAATAAAATTAAACGGAAAGGCTATAGGTAACGTAAATATAATAGCAGACAGGGATTTTAAAACAGATAAAAATGCAGACACAACAAAATGCTTTGGTTTTGTCATTATAAATTTATGGAGAAATATAGTATAAAAACAAAGGAGACCAATATGGGTGAAATAGTAAGACTTCAGAAATACATTGCAATGAGCGGAATGACATCAAGACGCGGTGCAGAACAGTTCATTGATGAAAAAAGA
The DNA here is from genome assembly GCA_902796445.1 of uncultured Ruminococcus sp. GTDB lineage: Bacteria > Bacillota > Clostridia > UBA1381 > UBA1381 > Ornithomonoglobus. The sequence goes on from CADBPJ010000236.1 coordinate 2,929, forward strand.
GTTAAAGTGAACGGAAAAACCGTAACGGAACAGGGGGTTAAGGTTGAGATTGGCTGTGACAAGGTTGAGGTTGACGGCGAGCTTTTAAAAATTAACGATAAGAAGATATATATTGCTCTTAATAAGCCTGCAGGGTATGTTACAACGGTTAACGATCAGTTTGACCGACCGACTGTTATGGATTTGGTTAAACGTGAAATTCACTCACGAGTGTTCCCTGTAGGCAGACTTGACTATGAAACAGAAGGACTTTTGCTTATGACAAATGACGGAGATTGGGCGAACAAGGTAACTCATCCGAAATTCGAGTCAAGCAAAAAATATTATGCGGTGCTAAAGGGAGTGCTGACAATTCCCGAGCTTAACAAGATACGTCGAGGTGTCGTAATAGACGGTAAAAAAACAAGTCCTGCTGAGTGTGAAATAATGGAGATTGATATGGGTATGACACTCGTTGAGATTATCATTCACGAGGGCAGAAACCGTCAGGTACGAAAAATGTTTGAAGCCGTAGGTCATACGGTAAAGGCATTAAAGCGGGAGAGTATAGGAATAGTAGAGCTTGGTACATTGCCCGAGGGCAGATGGAGGTATTTGACGTCCACAGAAATAGAATATTTCCGAAAAAGCAATAACGAAGGATGTGTAAAAAGTTGAATTTTACCGCAATAGATTTTGAAACTGCATCAAAGGAGCGGACAAGCGTATGTTCATTGGGTTGGTGTGTTGTAGAGAATGGTATTATAACAGAACGAAAAGAAATTCTGATAAAACCCGACCCCTTTGATTTTAACGAATATAATTCTAAAATAAACGGCATATATCCCGAAATGGTTTGGGACAAGCCGACATTTGATAAATATTGGGACGATATTCGCCCCTACATAGAGAACCAAATGGTGATTGCTCATAATGCATCGTTTGATGTGCATGTGTTATGTTCAACACTCGAGCATTTTGGTATAGAAATTCCTGATTTTACATATCTTTGCACAGTTATATTGTCACAAAAGGCATATCCTGATCTGCCAAGCCATAAGCTTAACAATTTAGCAGAAGCATTGGGGATAGACTTTAACCATCATAGAGCATATGATGATGCTTATGCGTGTGCTAAAGCCTTTTTAAGAATTTGCGAGGACTATAACCTTGAAGGCTTTGATGATGTGGAGAAGTGCTTTGGCGTGAGATGCGGGATTGTGCAAAAAGGTGTAGGAATAGTGAGCAAGAAGAATAAAAAGATTAAAAAAAATTAAAAAAATATTGA
>CADBPJ010000237.1 GCA_902796445.1 uncultured Ruminococcus sp.
ACAGCGGTGTTTTTAATATAATGTGTAATCTATTTAAGGAAAGAGGTAATACCAATGGGAAAAACAAATGATCAGAACGCAAGAGTGTTCTATGAGAGCGATTGCAACCTTCAGCTTTTAGAGGGCAAGACGGTTGCGATCATCGGCTATGGCTCACAGGGTCACGCGCACGCAAAGAACCTTAAGGACAGCGGTGTTAATGTAATAGTTGGTCTTAGAAAAGGCTCAAAGAGTGCGGCAAAGGCTGAAAGCTACGGTATCCCCGTATACGAAACAGCAGAGGCTGCAAAGAAAGCAGACATCATTATGATTCTTACTCCTGATGAGAAACAGGCAGCTATCTATAAGAATGACATCGAGCCAAACCTTGAAGAGGGTAATATGCTTATGTTTGCACATGGATTTAATATCCACTTCAAGCAGATAGTTCCTCCTGCAACAGTTGACGTTGCTATGATCGCTCCAAAGGGACCTGGTCATACAGTACGTTCAGAGTATGAGGAGGGCAAGGGTGTTCCTTGTCTTGTAGCTATCGAGCAGGATGCAACAGGCAGAGCACTTGATATGGCATTGGCATACGGCGCAGGTATCGGCGGTGCAAGAGCGGCTATACTTGAAACAACATTCCAGTGCGAGACAGAAACAGACCTATTCGGTGAGCAGGCAGTTCTTTGCGGCGGTGTTACAGCACTTATGCAGGCAGGTTTTGAAACACTTGTTGAAGCCGGCTATGACCCGAGAAACGCATACTTTGAGTGTATACATGAGATGAAGCTTATCGTTGACCTTATCTACGCAGGCGGATTCAGCAAGATGAGATACTCAATTTCAGATACAGCAGAGTTTGGTGATTACGAGACAGGTAAGCGTCTTGTAACAGACGAAACAAAGAAAGAGATGAAGAAGGTTCTTGAGGAAATTCAGGACGGTACATTTGCATCAAAGTGGATTGCAGAGAACAATAACGGCAGAGCACACTTTATCGCAACAAGACAGCTTAAGAGCGAGCATGAGCTTGAGAAGGTGGGCGGCGAAATCCGTAAGTTCTATTCATGGAGCAAGGACGATAAGTACGCTGAATAATTTGAATAGGGATATATAGCATACATATACATACTTACAATGTTTTTAAAAAAGGGAATTTCTAAATTTTGGAAATTCTCTTTTTTGTGTCTTAATTTGTCGATGAATTTTAGCTTTTCGACACGCAGATTTGACAAATTGTGAGCGGTGGAAGTAGTATAATAGGGTTACGGATTTAATGACAGGGGTGATGCTGTGGCGGTTTATGCAGATATAATTTTTTTTGTCAATTTTGTATCTACTATGTCTTTACTGCTTCTCTACAGTGTCATATTCACCTGCAAAAAACGGTGGGTACGCACGATTACAGCATCTGCAATATCAGGCATATATGCAGTGATAGAAATTGTGTTTTCACTGCCGTATATATTAAGAACTCTAACACTGTTTCTCATAATCGTGATTACGTTTGGCAGGGTGTCGGTCTTATATAATACTCTAAGGTTTTTGTTTGTTACGGTATGTATGCAGGCTGTGTTTATGGCGTTAATGACAGTAATGGGAAACGATGCATATATTGCAAACGGCAGTGTAACGGTATTTTCGGGTGATATTTTGGGATTTATCATTTATGGTTTATCATTTCCGTTAATGCTTTTATTTAAAAAAATGATAAAAATACGAATGAAAATCCGCAAATGTCAGCTTACCGTAAACGGCAAGAAAATTGACGTATCACTGCTTTATGACAGCGGTAATTTGCTTATGCATAAGGGTGTAAATGTTGCGGTTGTGTCTTGGGAGGTATTAAAAGATGCTTTGGGTACTGACACCTATGAAGAATTTGTGCTTATCGCAGAGGACAGAATGATATTTAATACTGTGGGCAGTAATGGTATTTTGCCTGTAACGGAGCCCGAAAAATTCCTGCTCGATGGCAGAGAAGTATCTGTTAAGCTTGCTCTTATCAATAAAAAATTCAATACATATGACGGAGTAATTGGAATCTAATTTTGAAAGTCCCAAACGACTTTTGTGAAAGGAGTTAATGGTAAACAAATGCAATTCATAAAAAATTTTGCAAAAAAAATTATATGTATTAAGGGTGCAACACCTGATATTAACGACGTTTTCTACATATGCGGAAGCGATATTCTGCCGCCTCCGCTCTCAAAAACAGAGGAGGAGTGCCTTATAAAAAAGCTTGAATCAGGGGATAATTCTGTAAAGAGCGAACTAACAGAGAGAAATCTTCGTCTTGTAGTATATATAGCTAAAAAATTCGAGAATACAGGCATCAATGTTGAGGATTTGATTTCAATAGGTACAATCGGACTTATAAAATCAATTAACACCTTTAAGCCCGACAAGAGTATTAAGCTTGCAACGTACGCATCAAGATGTATAGAAAACGAAATCCTTATGTATCTCCGCAAAAATTCACAACGGCGTACTGAAATATCTATTGACGAGCCGTTAAATGTTGATTGGGACGGAAACGAGTTGCTGTTATCTGACATATTGGGTACGGATAATGACATAATAAGCCGTAACATAGAAGATGAGGTTGACAAGGAGCTTTTGAAAAAAGCCTTAACTACTCTCAATCCCCGTGAACGTGAAATAATGGAGCTACGGTTCGGATTAAACAAAATCAAGTCAAAAACTCAAAAGGAGGTTGCGGATATGCTCGGTATTTCCCAATCTTATATATCAAGACTTGAAAAACGGATAATAACGAGATTACGCCGTGAGATAGTGAAAATGTCATAACATAATAAAGCATAGCATTTTACATAGGACAGGAAAAAATCTTGTCCGCATACAAAAGGAGGAAATGCTATGGCCAACAAGGTTATTATATGTGGAGTAAATACTTCTACACTACCCGTATTATCAAAAAAAGAAAAGGACGAACTATTAATAAAAATTAAACAGGGTGATAAAGAAGCAAGAGATACTTTTATAAAAGGTAATTTAAGACTTGTATTAAGCGTTATACAGCGATTTTCGTCAAGGGGCGAAAACCCTGACGATTTATTTCAGGTAGGCTGTATAGGACTTATAAAAGCCATTGATAATTTTGATTTGTCCGTAGGCGTGCAGTTTTCAACGTATGCTGTGCCTAT
>CADBPJ010000238.1 GCA_902796445.1 uncultured Ruminococcus sp.
CGGGGCAATGCTTGTTAGGAAAATAAACGGCGATTATTTCAATGTTGTTGGGTTGCCTGTAGGAGCACTTAGTGACGTGCTTGCAGAAGAATTTGATATAGAACAGTTTGGAGGAATTAAATGATGGGATTACTTACAAGAGATGTGGCAATAGACCTTGGCACTGCAAATACACTTATATATGTAAAGGGTAAGGGAATAGTAATACGTGAGCCGTCTGTGGTTGCTATAGACAGATATACAGGAAAAATAGTTGCAGTGGGTGATGAGGCAAATAAGATGATAGGCAGAACCCCTGATAATATCATCGCAATAAGACCTATGAAGGACGGAGTAATTGCTGATTTTGATATTACTCATGCTATGATAAGACATTTTATCCGTAAAGCAAATGTAGTGGGAATATTAAAGCCGAGAGTGGTGGTATGCATCCCGTCGGGAATTACTGAGGTGGAAAGACGAGCAGTTGAAGAGGCTGTAATGCAGGCGGGCGCAAAAGAGGTTGCATTAATTGAAGAGCCTATGGCGGCGGCGATGGGAGCGGGCTTACCCGTAAAGCGAGCTACAGGCAGTATGGTAATAGACATTGGCGGAGGTACGACAGAGGTAGCGGTTATCTCTATGGGTGGTATTGTTTCTTCACGTTCAATCCGTATAGCAGGTGACGCATTTGATAATGCCATAATAAACTATCTTAAGAAGAACATAGGCATCAATGTAGGCGACAAGATGGCAGAGGAAATAAAGTTTCAGATTGGTTCGGCATTTGAGGGCGATGAGGAAGGTTATTTTGATGTGCGCGGTCGTGATGTACGTACAGGTTTGCCAAAAACTGTACAAGTAAAGGAAAGCCAAATACGAGAGGCAATGAGCGAGAATTTAGATGAAATTCTTGAGGCTGTCAAGTTAACCCTGGAGCATACACCGCCTGAGCTTGCCGCAGACGTAATGGAGCGAGGAATAATCCTGACAGGCGGTGGTGCGCTTATAAAAGGTCTTGACAAGCTTTTGACACAGGTGACAAAAATTCCTGCCTATGTTGCGGAATATCCCCTTGATTGTGTTGCCATAGGAACAGGAAAAGCACTTGATAACATAAAGGAAATTATTGCTAAAAATAAACGTCACATCTGAAAGGATCAAAATCAATGAAATTCTTTTCTAAACATTGGAGAATAACGATAATAATTGTGGCCGCGATATCCGCAGGGTGCTTTATCCTGGAGCATTTTGCAGGCTTTAATCCTGTATCCTCTGCAGTAAATACGGTTATGGCACCTATAAAACAAGGTTGTTCGTATATAGCATATAAGTGCGTTGATGTACGTGATTTTATATGGGATATGCGTGCATATAAAGAGGATAACGAACGTCTGGAGGCCGAGAATATAAAGCTAAAGCAGGAGGCGCGGGATGTATCATCATATAAAGAGGAGAATGAACGCTTAGAAGCAATGTTAAAATTAAAGGACTCCTCGGAGGATTATACGTATGTGGCAGCAAGTGTTATTTCATATTCGCAGACGGGGTGGTATAAGGTTATAGAAATAAACAAGGGTGCCATAAACGGTATAAGCGTAGGCAGTGCAGTAGTAACACCCGAAGGACTTGTTGGCAGAGTGACAGAGGTCGGTCCGAATAATGCAGTAATATCTACTATTCTTGATAAGTCATCGGTCATAGGAATAAAAATTTCGAGAACAGGCGGTACAGGACTTGTAGAGGGAGATGAGGAGTTAGCTAAAGACTTGATGTGCAAGCTGTCATTTCTTGACAGAAACACACCTATTATAGTAGGTGACGTAATCGAAACATCAGGCAGTGGCGGTGCATACCCATCAGGAGTTGTAATTGGTACTGTTATAAATATATCCGCAAACAGTGCGGGGACACTAAATTATGCAAAGATTGAACCGGCAGTGGATTTTGCTGATTTGAATTATGTTATGGTAATCACAGGGAATAAATAACGTGAAAGGAGTTTACGATTGTATAAATGAGTAAAATAAAAATATTTATCTGGATTTTTCTCCTGTATATAATACAAAGTGTATTCTATCCCATAATGTCGTTGTCGGGAATAATTCCTGAACTACTGCTTGGTTTTGCGGTGTCTTATGCATCACTTGAAAAAAATATCAAAAAAAGCTCATGGGTCATTATTATATGTGCATTGCTAAGCGGTACAGGTATAGGCAGAGTGTTTCCTGTTACGGTTATTGCGGTAGGTGTTGCAGGTGTTATTGTGTATGTTATTTGCGATTATATGCGGTTTATCCCGCGTATTATTCGTGTTCAGTGCGTGACAGCCATATTTGCATTTGTAATGTGCTGTTGTGAGTATTTCACGTCAGAGAAAACCTTAACCTATACATTTCTTGCAAATATATGCTTATGGTATACACTCTATACAACTTTGATGTCGAGTATAATATATTTAATTTTGAAAAGAAGCACAGGCGAAGGGGATAAAAAGCTTTTAATCACATATGAAAGGAACTGATTTGTATGCACAATAGCAAATATCGTTTTTTTATCTTAAAAGCAGTTGCTGTTCTTATGCTTGCAATGATAACCGTCAGACTTTTTTCAATGCAGGTAATAGATGGTGAAGTATATGTAAAAACAGCAGAATCACGCGCCTCAACAGGAACAGTCACAAAAGCACCTCGCGGTGATATTCTTGATAAATACGGAAGAGTGCTTGTGACAAACAAGAGTGGATATTCCGTAAGGCTTAAAAAAACATCAGATGACAATGTGAAAATAAACGAAATTGTATCTGAAATTGTGTCTATACTCGAAGATACGGAAAATCCTGTTGTTAATTCATTGCCGATAACCTTAGAATATCCTTATGAGTTTGAATTTGAGGACAGAAACGATAATGACAGTTCATCTGATGAAAAGGATAATTGGTTTGAAAATAATAAACATAATCTGAATTCGGATATGAGTGCAGATGATGTAATTCGTGCATATTGCGATATATACGGGATTAGCGGCGATTATAAATCAGAGCATATACGTTCTATGGTTAGCGTGCGTTATGAAACGGATGTAAAGCAATATTCATCAGTGACACCCGTAACGGTTGCCGAGGACATAAATGCAGAGGCTGTAACGGCAATAAAAAGCTTGAATGAAGGCATAGACGGGGTGATTATTGCAGAGGATTATGCAAGAGAATACACAACCCCTGGACTTGCCACGCATATACTCGGCAGAACAGGTCAGATTTCAAGCGATGAGTATCAGAAAAATAAGCAAAACGGTTATGGTATAAATGATACCATAGGCAAGCAGGGTATTGAGCGTTGGGCAGAAAAATATCTGCGTGGTAAAGACGGAGTTACGGGAACATACACAGAAATTGACGGAAAAACAGTAGAATTGTCAGAGGGACAGGAGCCTGTGCCGGGCAATTACGTAATGCTTACTATTGATTATGACATACAATCAACGCTTGAAAGGTCGCTCGAAAATACAATCAAAGCAATAGGCGGTGACTGTAATGCAGGCGGAGCGGTGGTGCTTGATGTAAACACAGGCGATACACTTGCTATTGCTTCATATCCGACATATGATATGACAACGTTTGACGAGGATTACAGCAAGCTTGTACAGAATGAGTCAAATCCAATGCTAAATCGTGCAGTTTCGGGACTATATAGCCCCGGCTCTACCTTTAAACCGCTTACTGCCATTGCAGGCATACAAAGCGGTGTCGTTACTCCGAAAGAGCATATTACATGTACAGGTATTTATGATTACTACAAAGACTATCAGCCAAGCTGTTGGATATGGTCGGAATATAACTCAACTCATGGTGCTCAGGACGTGACACATGCTATTGAAAATTCGTGCAATGTATATTTCTATGAGCTTGGAAGACGTCTGGGCATTGACCGCCTTGACGAGTATGCAAAAAAATTCGGGTTAGGTGAATATACGGGTATAGAGCTGACGGAGGAAACGGCAGGGCATATGGCAAGCCCTGAATACAAAAAGCAGGCTGTCGTAAATGTTACCGACAGTGATTGGTTTGGCGGTGACACACTTCAGACGGCAATTGGTCAGTCGTATAGCTTGTTTACGCCTGTACAGCTTGCAAATTACTGTGCAACCATTGCAAACGGCGGAACGCGCTACAAGGTAAATCTTATTGACAGTATACGTTCTTCGGTAGACGGA
>CADBPJ010000239.1 GCA_902796445.1 uncultured Ruminococcus sp.
TTAATTAGTCAATTATACATGGAAAACCTGCGTTTTTATGTGCTTCTAAGAGTTCATCACACATTAAGACAATATCGTCTATAGACAATTCTGCCGCCGTATGCGGCTCCATCATTGCCGCCTGATACAGCTTTTCACGGCTGTTTTCAACTGCCGCTTCAACTGTCAGAAGCTGTGGATAAATATTGCTTGAATTCATTGCCGCAAGCTGTGTGGGAAGATCGCCTACTACAGTTGGTGTTATACCGTTTGCATCAACAAGGCAAGGCACCTCAACAGTTGCCGCCGTCGGCAGATTTGTTATAAGACCTGTATTTATGACATTACCTCCGATTTTGTACGGTGTGTTTGTGATCATAGCCTCGATAATGCGTGAGCCATACTCGCGGCTTCTTTCATGCTCTATATCTCCGCCTGCAAAGATTGATTTACGCTGTTCTTCCCATTGTGCTATCTGCTTCACACAACGTCTTGGGTATTCATCAAGCGGAATATTATATCTGTCAATCAGTTCAGGGTATTTACTCTTAATAAAGAACGGATTGTATTCTGCGTTATGCTCACTGCTCTCTGTGCAGTAATATCCCAATCGGCGTATGTATTCAAAACGAACCATATCATTATGCTTTTCCGAATCATTCTTTGCCAATGCACGACGACGTATTTCAGGGTACAGGTCATTTCCGTTTTTGTCTGTTATTTCGAGCAACCATGCCATATGATTTATTCCTGCAATCTTATCAATAAATCCGCCATCGGGTGTCATATCAAGTTCTTCAAGTAAACCGCTTGAGCAAACCTGAACACTGTGGCAAAGTCCCACAGTCTTTACGTTTGTAAATCTCTGCATATAGTTTGAAAGCATTGCCATAGGATTTGTATAGTTTAAAAACCATGCATCAGGACATACTTCCTCAATATCGTTTGCAAAATCACGCATTACAGGGATTGTACGCAATGCACGGAATATTCCGCCTATACCCAAAGTGTCGGCAATAGTCTGGCGTAGTCCGTACTTTTTAGGTATTTCAAAGTCAATCACAGTTGATGGCTCATATCCGCCTATCTGTATTGCATTAATAACAAAACTCGCACCGCGCAGTGCCTCTTTCCTGTTTACCACTCCTGCATACGCTTTTACCGATGCTTTATTTCCGTTGTACTTCGCATTAAGTGCATCAATCAAAAGTTGCGACTCGGCTAGTCGTTTTTGGTCAATGTCATACAAGGCAATCTCCAAATCATTCTTGATTGCATCTGATAATAAGCAGTCACCTAATACGTTTTTTGCAAAAATGGTGCTTCCTGCACCCATAAATGTTATTTTCATAACACTGCCTCCTTTTGTTTTTTTTTGTAATTATATTCCATAATTATAAATTTGTCTATTGATTTTTGTCACATAAATATGGTATAATGTCACTAAATACAAATTAAACGAGGTGTACATATGAATTGCTACGGACTTCTTGTAGAAAATAAACACTACACAGATTTTTCACCGCTTGATTACGGTTACGAGAACTGCAAGCCTCAACACACTTTCGGACCTGCAATAAGAGATTACTACCTTATCCATTATATCGAAAAAGGCAAAGGCACATTCACAAACGAGGTACGGGAATATAATTTAAAGGCAGGTGATGCTTTCTTGATACGTCCCGGTGAGGTTACCATATATTGTGCAGATAAGAATGACCCATGGTCATATATATGGATAGGCTTTAAAGGTAAGCTTTCAGAGAATTTTGCGGATTTACCCGACATTCTCCATCCTGACGAAAGTATATTTACAGAAATGAAAACGTTCCCCAAATCTATGATTGAAGAACGGCTTGTATCATCACTTTTCAAACTCTACTGCAATATATTCGAGGATCGCGTATCCCCCGATTATGCAAATAAAGTTGTGGGGTTTATTAATTCTCATTATATGGAGAAAATTAAAATAGAAGAAATAGCCGACTATATTGGTCTTAACAGGAAATATCTGTCAAGGATTTTTAAACAAAAAACAGGGCTTTCCATGCAGGAATTTCTGATAAAAAAACGGCTTACTGAGGCAAAAAAGCTTATTGAGCGTGGCTACAATGTAGGCGAAGCGGGAATGCTTTGCGGTTACGGCGATGCTTTTGCATTTTCAAAGGCTTTTAAATCATTTTTCGGTGAGTCGCCAAAAGCATACAAAAATGACAGTCTCTTCTGACTGCCATTTTTAATTTCTTATTTAACGATAAATCTGTCAATCTGATCCAAAAACTCTGATGCATCTTCTGTGTGTACCTTAACCTTTATTGGCTTTGCTAAATCAAGGCTGAAGATGCCCATAATTGACTTTGCATCAACTATGTATCTGCCTGAAACCAAATCTACCTCAAAATCGTATCTGCTTACTGTGTTCACAAAGTCTTTTACATCGTTTGTTGAGCTTAAATTCATTTCAAATTCTATCATTTTTCTATACCTCCTACTTAATAACTCAATGTCAGAACCATTTTGTTCCAACACTAACATAATACAATATTTTTTTTAATTAGTCAATACCTATTGAAATTTTCTTTAAAATTTTATATAATACTACCATTGCATACTTTTATTTAATGGAGGAAACTATGAAAACTGTGGCATTTTATACACTTGGCTGTAAGGTTAATCAATACGAAACAGAAGCTGTTACGGAGCTTTTTTCAGATGAAGGATACGAAATTGTACCGTTTACAGAAAAAGCTGATATATATATTGTAAATACGTGTTCGGTAACCTCAATGAGTGACAGAAAGTCACGTCAGATAATTCGCCGTGCAAAAAAGACAAATCCACAGTCAATAATAGCCGTTATGGGCTGTTATTCACAAACCGCACCTAACGAGGTGCTTGATATTGACGGTGTAAATCTTGTGCTTGGAACGAAAGATAAGGGAAGCATATTAAACCTTGTCAAAGCTATTGACTTTGAAAGTAAGCTCAATGCTGTAACAGACATCAGAGATAACCACACATACGAAGATTTAACAGTAAAACGCACACATGACCGCACTCGTGCATATATAAAAATACAGGACGGCTGTTCGCAATTTTGCTCCTACTGCATTATCCCCTATGCACGCGGGCCTGTGAGATCACGTTGCGAAAAGGATGTTATAGACGAAATAACAACACTTGCCGAGGCAGGATATAAGGAAATAATACTTACAGGCATACACGTTGCATCCTACGGCAAGGATTTGGGAAATACGTCACTTGAAGAATTACTCAAAAAAGCAGACGTTATAGACGGAATAGAACGTATCAGGTTATCCTCAATCGAGCCTATGACATTAAATCACGAGTTTGTTGAAAAGGTCAAGGCATGCAAAAAGCTGTGTCCGCATTTCCATATTTCACTGCAATCAGGCTGTGATGCGACATTAAAGAGGATGAATCGTCACTATACCACAGCACAGTTTGAAGAAGTTGTAACAGGCTTGCGAAAAGCTTTTACCGACTGTGCAATTACTACAGATATAATGACAGGCTTCGCAGGCGAAACGGAGGAAGAATTCAAGGAAACCTTAGATTTTGTCAACCGCATCGCATTTGCCGACGCGCACGTTTTCCAATACTCACAAAGACGCGGCACACCTGCGGCAAGAAAGCCCGATCAGGTATCGCCCAAAATTAAGGAGCAACGGTCAAAAGCTGTAATTGATGCTGTTTCTAAATCACGTGATACATTCCAAAAAACACAAACAGGAAAAACTGTTGATGTACTCTTTGAAACAGTTGATGATGGCATATACGAGGGCAAAACCGCAAATTATATAACAGTACACGCAGAATATGACAAGGATATTTGCGGCAAATTCAAATCAGTATTGCTAAAAGAGTCAAAAAACGGAATAATGTATGGAAAAATAGTTGACTAATTTGCAAAACAGTAGTACAATAATAGGTGGACATAAATCGAAAAGGAGATGATTGTCACAGTGCAAAGTAAATTTGACGGCATAAGACATATGATTTCAAATACGCCGCTTATGGAAATAAGCTTTCTCTATAAAGGACAGCCAATGAAAATTTATGCAAAAGCGGAGTATTTTAATCTCAGCGGCTCGATAAAGGACAGAGTCGCTTACTATATATTGAATAAAGCATACGAGTCAGGCACTATAAAAAGAGGCGACACCATCGTTGAGGCAACAA